>CAVHNN010000007.1:0-58557 GCA_963637465.1 Paludibacteraceae bacterium | reverse complement strand
TTGCAAACTGTGTAAGCTGCAGACCTTGGTCGGTGGAACGGGTCTCGGAGATGACATTGGCGGTGCTGAGGCGGATCTGCCCGTCATCGATAATCTGCCCGTTGTCTTTGCTGCAGGCGGCGAGCACCATCGAGCTCGCGGCCGCGAGGAAGAGGAAAGAATTTGTTTTCATATTTTGCTTGTAGTGTTTTGTCAAGTTCGCAATGTCACAAATTTAGAAAAACCCGCCCCGCCGCCACAATCGGGGGGGGGTAGAAATACAATATTTTGTCAATTTCGTGCGCCATCCTGTCCGAAGCGGGCAAGAAAACACTTCCCCGGAGCGGCAGCGAAGCCGTCCCGGGGAAGTATTATATAGAGGTAATCTTATTACAGATTAGGGTTGGACTTCTTCCACTCGCTTACAGGAGGGACGATGCCCAGGGAGACGATCTCGTCGCGCATCTTGCAGAGGTGCTCGTAGGAGGCCTGGAGTTCGGCCATCTCCTGAGGGGTTCCCTCCGGCTTGGTGAAGTGAACGCCGCTGGCGTCAATCACCGTAGGCATGGCCATCATCACGTTCTTGTAGCCGCACTTGTCGCAGTTGACATAGCAGCCGGCAGGCCAGGTGAACTTCGCTCCGCCCATGGCGGCCTCGATCATCTTGACGGCGTTGTAGGCCGGGCTCTGGAACGAGCTGCGTCCGCGGAGCTTGATGATGTTGGAGCCTCCCTGCACGGTCATGTGCTTGATTTCGGCCCACTTCTCCTCGGAGAGATGTTTGTCGGCGAGAGGGGTGCCGTCGATGAGGGCCTTGCTTGCGAATACGGCCATGGCTTCACCGTGTCCGCCGTAGGTGTAGGCGTTGGTCACGCTGCTCTGCGGAACGCCGAACTCCCTTGCGAGGTTGCTCTGGAGACGGGTGGAGTCGAGAGCGGCGAGGGAAGTGAGCTGCGAAGGCTTCAGGCCGGAGTGGATGAGGGCGGTGAGGGCGGTCACGTCGGCCGGGTTGAAGATGACGACCACGTGCTTCACGTCAGGGCAGTACTCCTTGATATAGTCGCCGAACTGGGCGGCAATCTGGCAGTTGCCCTTGAGGAGATCCTCGCGGGTCATTCCCTCCTTGCGCGGAGCTCCGCCGGAAGAGATGATGTACTTGGCGTCCTTGAACGCCTCGGCCGGATCGACGGTCCAGGTGATGTTGGCGCCTTCGAAAGCGCAGTGGTACATCTCCTCGGCCACGCCGTGCACACCCGGCTCGAAGATGTCATAGAGGCAGATGTTGGGGGTGAGCCCGAGCATGAGGGCGGTCTGCGCCATGTTGGAGCCGATCATTCCGCCGGCGCCCACGATAAGCAATTTTTCGTCAGTAAGATATTTCATGATGATATCGAAATTTTGTAGTTCCTCAAAAGCGGGACAAATATACAAAAAATCATTATCTTTGCGGCGTTATAAAATATTTATGGCTCTATATCTAATACAGGATCTTGACGACGACTACCACTCGAAACTGGGTGTCTGGAAGATCACCGAGTCCGAAGAAGAACTTCGAAGACTCTCTTCAGTTCCGGCAGATGAACTTGAAGAAATATCCTATATCAGAAGCGAATCGCTGAGGAAGCAGAAATTTGCCGTCCGGGCCCTTCTGGACGCGATGTTCGGGGAGAAAGTTTACCTGAGTCACCACGACAACGGGAAGCCCTACATCGAGAACTCCGCGATCAACATAAGCATCACCCACACGGACAAATACGTGGCCGTCATCCTCAACGACACCGAAGAGGTCGGCATCGACTGCGAGTCCCTCGACCGGGATTTCTCCGCCGTGGAGAAGAAGGCGCTCTCCGAAGAGGAGATAGACAGCCTCGACGAGGACAAGCGCAACGAGCAGCTCGCCATCTACTGGTGTGCCAAGGAGGCGGTCTATAAGAAGATGTCCCAGCACAACGTGGATTTTGCCGAGCAGATTGAGGTGGATGATTTCAGACTGCGCGGGGAGGGTGAGCTCGAGGCCACCTTCATCCAGAAGGACGGCTTCGAGGAGGACCTTCATCTCCAGTATATGACATTTGACCGTCACGTTCTGGTCTGGGTCGCAGGCTGATTCGCCCCGCCTGCAAAACAGCTTCTTAACTCAATGAATAAAGAGACTCTTTACCCGGAGGGAAGCATATACAGAGTGGATTATTTCTCTCTGCTGCTCTGCATGGCGGTGGCGCATCTGGTGATAGGAAACCCCTTCTTCGGGGCGGCGGTGTATCTGTTCGCCAACATTATCAAGGCTTTTTTTCTCTGCAATCTCGCCGGACTGCGGCATCGCGGGGGCAATCACTATTTCTCCCGTCTGCTCGTGTCCCTCGTGGCGGTGGGGGGCATGGCGGTCGCCTTCCTCTATCCGTCCCTTATGGGGAGGCCCGACGCCAACTATGTCTCCCTCTTTGTCCTCTCCATAATATTGAGGGACTATCTCTGCTCAAGTCCGCTTTCGGGCGAGGGGAGGAAGTCCTCGCGCTGGCTGTATCTCTCTATGGTTCAGCTGTGTTTCGATGCGGTCTGCATATATCTGCTCTACGGGCGGGTGACGGAGATGTACTTCCCCGTCTTCTGCGCGCTGGTGGTGGCGACCGGCATCGTGAAACTGATTTTCCCGGAGAAGAACGTGCGGGTGGAGAACGTGCTTGAGAACAAGTACGAGGCTCTGGCGTCCTACCGGCTCTTCGAGGACATGAGCCTGTATTCCACGCTGGCCCTCAATCTCGGGGTGATGGTGTTCTTCCTCTTCGTCCTGTTCCCGTCGGGGTCGTCGTTCAATCCGGAGGTTTATCTGGGGCTCGGGGCCTGGCTGCTGGCGATTTATCTGGTCCTTCTCGTCTCGTCCGTGCTGCTGCGCCGGCGTCTTCGCGGCCTCGCTCTGGCGGAGTTTATCCTCGGAGCTGTGACATGGTGCCTGGGAGCTGTCTTTATGTTCTGGGCGAACGGGTTGATATACAAGATGATATGGACATTTGTGTGGGGCATGGGGGTGGCTCTCATCTCCGCCGCCGTGCGCAAGTTCCACCTTGATTTCGAGGCGGTGGGGAGCATCACCGACGGGGGTCTGGACAAGACGAGTCTGGAGATAAGCAACACCGTCACCGCCACGGCCGCATCGATAGCCTCGTCGGGCATAATGCTGCTGCTGATGGCTTTCTACACCTTCGTCGCGCCGCTGTACCCCGAGAAGGTGGCCATGGGGGCGTGGGTGCTTCAGATTCCGCTCGTGTTCATGCTGGCGGCCCTGTTCTTCGCGTTCCGGCAGCCGCTGGACTACCGCAACCGCGAGAAGCTGATGAAGTTCATCGAGTCGCGCTCCAAGACCGAGCGGATGCGGGAGAATCTCCAGGGGCTCTTCGTCCGCAAGTACCGGATGCGTTTCGGGGTGAAGATATTGTGCACCCTCGCGAGGCCGTTCTTCCACCTGAAGGTCTCCGGGAGGGAGAACCTGCGCCGGGAGGACTATCCGTCGGTGTTCATCTGCAATCACGGGTTCATCTACGGGCCCATCTCCGCCGTCATCTACCTGCCGACATATTTCCGCCCGTGGATACACAACGTGATGCTGGACAAGGAGACGGCCTCCCGCGAGATGTCCAAGTCGCTCGCCTTTCTGAAGAAAATCTTGGGCCGGCATCTTGGGGGATGGGTCATCAGGCGGCTCACCGCCGCCACCTGCTGGACTCTTAATTCCTGCAACCCGATTCCGGTAGTGCGCGGAGCGTCCAGGGACGTGATGTCCACGTTCAACGAGAGTCTCGCCGCGCTGGAGGACGGGGACAATATCCTCATATTCCCGGAGAAGCCGAGGAATCTTCTGAAAGCCGTGCCGGACTCCGAATACCGGGCCGACAACGTGCGCACTTTCTACACGGGTTTCGCGCATATAGGGAAGATGTATTTCGACCGCACCGGAGGGTCCCTGCTCTTCTATCCGCTCTTCTCGGACAGGGTCTCGCGCAGCTTCAGGATAGGGAAGCCCGTGGCCTATGACCCGACGCTGGAGCCGCACGAGAGCAAGCGCGTCCTCGCCGAGCAGCTTCAGGAGGGGATGGCGGAGCTGACAAAGGGTGGCCGGAGCTGAGGAGACTATCCCGTCAGAACAGGCCGAAGATCAGAGTCCATGCAAGGAAGCGCAGCGCCTTGCCGACAAGGAGCAGGAGAGCCGTCCATCCGGGCGGGGTGCGGTAGAAGCCGAGCGCGAGCACGAACACGTCTCCGACCACCGGCACCCAGGCCACCAGGGCCAGCCAGACCCCGTACCTGTCCACCTTTGCTTTCTGCCTGTCGAGGGTCTCCCTCTTGACCTTGAACCACTTCTCTATCCACTCCCACCGGCCGAGATGTCCCATATAATAGGTGATGAGGCTCCCGATCCAGTTGCCCAGCGTCCCCACGACAAAGCAGGACAGAGGCTTCCCGATGGCGGCGAGGGTGGCGACGTAGAGCGCGTCCGAACTGAACGGAACGACGGTGGCGGCAAGCACGTTGCCTATGAAGAGGCCCAGCAGGCCAAGTTTCTCTAATCCGAACACGGGCCCAAAGATACGCAAATCCCCACAAATGGTGATTGCCCTCCCCTGCGGCAATCTCTACTTTTGCCAAAAACAAGTGATGAGCATACATCACCCCCACCCCAAAAAACAAGCTTCTTATGGAAAAAGAACAGAAAGTCAGTCTCCTGCGCATCGCGCTTTCGGCCCTGCTGCTCTTGGCGGCCGTCATAGTGGAACACAAGAGTTCGCTGCCCTCCTGGCAGCTGCTGCTCATATATCTGGTCCCTTACCTCGTGGCCGGGGCCGATGTCCTGAAGGAGGCCGGGGAGAGCCTTCTCAAGCTGGAGGCCCTCGATGAAGATTTCCTTATGAGCGTGGCCACGCTCGGGGCGCTTGCGATAGGCTTTCTGCCGGGAGCGGAGAACCAGTTCCCGGAAGCGGTGTTCGTGATGCTCTTCTTCAAGGTCGGGGAGCTCTTCGAGTCCATCGCCGAGGGTCGCAGCCGCAAGTCGATATCCCACCTGATGAACATCCGCCCTGACACTGCCAACGTCATCCGGGACGGTAAAGTGCTCAGCGTCAGCCCGGAGAGCCTCTCCGTCGGAGAGAGCATCATCGTAAGGCCCGGAGAGAGAGTCCCGGTGGACGGCGTAGTCGCGCAGGGGGATTCGAATCTGGACACCGTGGCTCTGACAGGGGAGAGCATGCCGCGCACGGTGCATGAGGGCGATGATATTTTCTCGGGCTGCGTCAACCTCAGCGGGGCGCTGACCGTCAGGGTCACCAAGCCTTTCGGCGAATCGACGGCCTCCCGCATCCTCGACCTCGTGGAGCACGCCGCCGACAAGAAGTCCCGCAGCGAGAACTTCATCACCCGCTTCGCGAGGGTCTATACTCCGACGGTGGTGCTCGGTGCCGTGGTGCTCGCACTGCTGCCGCCGCTCCTCTCGGGTGATTTCACGGGAGCGTTCCCGACTTGGCTCTACAGGGCCCTCACCTTCCTTGTCGTGTCCTGCCCATGCGCCCTGGTGATTTCAGTACCGCTCTCTTTCTTCGGGGGGATAGGCTCCGCTTCACGCAAGGGCGTGCTGGTCAAGGGCTCCAACTATCTCGACGCGCTCGCATCCGTGGGGACGGTGGTCTTCGACAAGACCGGGACGCTTACCAAAGGGGTGTTCGAAGTCTCCGTCGTCCATCCCGAGAAGATTTCGCCCGAGGACTTCCTGCATCTGGCCGCCCATGTGGAGCGCTACTCGACGCACCCGATAGCCCTCTCGCTGCGCGAGGCCTACCCCGAAGAGAAAGATGACGGCTGCACGGTCGAGGATGTCACCGAAATCGCCGGACAGGGGGTGTGCGCCCGCATCAACTTAGATACCGTCTGTGTCGGGAACTCCAAGCTGATGGACTCCGTCGGCGCACATTGGCACCCGTGCGAAAAGCCGGGCACGATCATACACATGGCCATCAACGGGGAATACGCCGGCCATGTGGTCGTCTCCGACAAGCTGAAAGATGACGCGGTGCAGGCGATATCCTCCCTCAAGGCCGAAGGCGTGGAGAAGACCGTGATGCTCACCGGAGACCGCAAGGACGTGGCGAAGAGCGTGGCGGACTCCCTTGGAATAGACGAATATCACGCGGAGCTGCTGCCCGCCGACAAGGTCGGGTGGCTTGAGAAACTGATGGCCTCTTCTCCCTCCGGACGCGGGACTGCCTTTGTCGGAGACGGGATAAACGACGCTCCCGTCCTCGCCCGCGCCGACGTGGGCATAGCCATGGGGGGACTCGGTTCGGATGCGGCCATAGAGGCTGCGGACATTGTCCTGATGGATGACAAGCCATCCAAGATTGCGGACGTGATTGCCGTGGCCCGCCGCACGCTGAGAATCGCGCGGGAGAACACCGTTTTCGCGATAGCGGTCAAAGTCATCGTGCTCGCTCTGGCGGGATGGGGCCTCGCCGGGATGTGGATGGCGGTGTTCGCCGACGTGGGGGTGACGTTCCTTGCAGTGCTCAACGCCATGCGCGCACTGCGCTAGGAGTCGAGCTTGAGAACAGCCATGAATGCGCTCTGAGGCACCTGCACGGTACCGATCTGGCGCATTCTTTTTTTGCCTTCCTTCTGTTTCTCAAGGAGTTTGCGCTTGCGGGTCACGTCTCCTCCGTAGCACTTGGCGGTCACGTCCTTGCGCACCTGCTTGACCGTCTCGCGGGCGATAATCTTCGCCCCGATGGCCGCCTGCACCGGGATGTCGAACTGCTGGCGCGGGATGAGGTCCTTGAGCTTGACGCACATCTTGCGCCCGAAGTCGTAGGCGTTGTCCTCGTGTATGAGGGTCGAGAGGGCGTCGGCCGGCTCCCCGTTGAGGAGGATGTCCAGCTTGACGAGCTTCGCCGGACGGAATCCGATGATGTGGTAGTCGAACGAGGCGTATCCCTTGGAGATGGTCTTGAGCTTGTCGTAGAAGTCGAAGACAATCTCCGAGAGCGGCATGTCGTAGCTCAGCTCCACCCTGTCCGCCGTGATGTAGTGCTGTCCGATGAGCGTGCCTCTCCGGTCGAGACAGAGCTTCATTATCGGCCCGAAGTACTCGGACTTGGAGATAATCTGCGCCCGGATGTACGGCTCCTCGATATGGTCTATCATGGTCTGGGACGGCAGGCCGGAGGGGTTATGCACGTCAATCACCTCCCCTTGGGTGGTATATACCTTGTAAGATACGTTCGGAACGGTGGTTATCACGTCCATGTCGAACTCCCTGAAAAGCCTCTCCTGCACGATTTCGAGGTGCAGAAGCCCCAGGAACCCGCAGCGGAAGCCCGAGCCGAGGGCCAGGGAGCTTTCCGGTTCATAGACGAACGAGGCGTCGTTGAGCTGGAACTTCTCCAGCACGGCGCGCAGCTCTTCGAACTTGTCCGCCTGCACCGGGTACATGCCGGCGAACACCATCGGCTTCACCTCCTCGAATCCGGCGATGGCCTCGCTGCACGGGACGGCCACGTGGGTGATGGTGTCGCCCACCTTGACTTCGGCGGCGCTCTTGATGCCGGTTATGACATATCCCACGTCTCCGCATCCGACCTCCTCTCCCGGAATCAGCTTCATCTTGAGGTGACCCACCTCCTCGACTTCATACTCCATCCCGGTGGCGAAGAACTTCAGCTTGTCGCCCTTGCGCATGCTGCCGTTCTTGACTTTGAAATAAGCTATCACGCCCCGGAACGAGTTGAACACCGAATCGAAGATAAGTGCCTGCAACGGCGCGCCCGGGTCGCCCTGCGGGGCGGGGATTCTCTCCACTATCGCGTCGAGAATCGGGGCTACGCCCTCCCCGGTGCGCGCCGACACCTTGAACACGTCCTCCGGAGAGCAGCCGATCAGGTCGCAGACCTCGTCCGTAACGAGCTCCACCTGGGCTGACTCCATATCTATCTTGTTGAGCACGGGGATGATTTCAAGCCCGTGGTCTATGGCCATGTAGAGATTGGAAATGGTTTGGGCCTGCACCCCCTGCGAGGCGTCCACCACCAGCAGCGCCCCCTCACAGGAGGCGATGGACCGGGAGACTTCGTAGGAGAAGTCCACGTGGCCCGGAGTGTCGATGAGGTTCAGCTTGTACTGCTCCCCCTTGTAGCTGTGGACCATCTGGATGGCGTGGCTCTTGATTGTGATGCCCTTCTCCCTCTCAAGGTCCATGTCGTCCAGAACCTGATTCTCCATATCGCGCTCGCCCAGGGTCCTCGTCAGCTCAAGCAGCCTGTCGGCCAGAGTGCTCTTGCCGTGGTCGATGTGCGCTATGATGCAAAAGTTTCTGATGTTCTTCATTTCCATTTCCGTAACAGGATGCAAAGATAAGAAATCAATTTTTATTCTTAACTTTGTCATCCTATGTGTTCCGACGTAATAACACAACATAATCATATGGCAACAATCGAAGAACTTTCAAAGATTTCCTCCCAGGTTCGCAGGGACATCGTAAGGATGGTTACCGCGGCCAAGTCAGGCCACCCGGGCGGATCGCTCGGCATCACCGACGTGATGACGACTCTTTATTTCAACGAGATGAAGCACGACCCGAAGACATGGACACGCGACGCCAAGGGGCAGGACGTGTTCATCCTCTCCGCAGGCCATCTCGCACCGGTGCTCTATGCTGAACTCGCCCGCGCCGGCTACTTCTCCACTTCCGAGCTCGGCACGCTCCGCAAGTTCGGCAGTCTCCTCCAGGGACACCCCTGCATCACTGACTCCCTCCCGGGCGTGTTCAAGCCTTCTGGCTCCCTCGGACAGGGTCTCTCCGTAGCTGCGGGCATCGCCCTCGGCAAGAAGATGTCCGGCGACGACACCCGCGTTTACTGCCTCTGCGGTGACGGCGAGAGCGAGGAAGGACAGATCTGGGAAGCCGGGATGTGGGCTCTGCACCACAAAGTGGACAACCTCATCGCCTTCACCGACTGGAACGGCCAGCAGATCGACGGCCCGACCACTTCCATCACCGGACTTGAGGACCTGAGCGAGAAATGGGGTGCTTTCGGCTGGGACGTCATCGTCGCCGACGGCAACGACTACGCAAGCATCCTCGACGCGTTCAAGCTCGCCCACAATGCCGACGGGAAGCCGAAGATGATTCTTTTCAAGACCCAGATGGGCTACGGGGTCGATTTCATGTGCGGCACCAACGCATGGCACGGCAAGGCTCCGAATGCGGAGCAGTGCGAGGAGGCCCTCAAGCAGTTACCTGAAACATTAGGAGATTATTAGTATGAAGAAATACATCGATACAGGCAAGATCGACACCCGCAGCGGTTTCGGCGAGGGCCTCGTGCTTGCCGGACGCGCCGATGAGCGCGTGCTCGCCCTTACGGCCGACCTCAAGGGTTCGCTCAAGATGGGCGCATTCCAGAAGGAGTTCCCGGAGAGATTCATCCAGTGCGGCATCGCCGAGGCCAACATGGTCGGCGTGGCTGCAGGACTCGCCATCACCGGCAAGGTTCCGTTCATCGGCTCCTTCGCCGAGTTCGTGACCGGACGTGTCTATGACCAGCTCCGCCAGGAAGTCGCCTACGGCCACACCAACGTCAAGATTGCCTCCTCCCACGCCGGCATCACGCTCGGAGAGGACGGAGCCACCCACCAGACCATGGAGGATCTCGCCCTCATGCGCGCCCTTCCGGGGATGACGGTGATCGTGCCTTGCGACTACAATCAGACCAAGAACGCCACCATCGCCGCAGCCAAGTTCAACGGCCCGGTATATCTGCGCTTCGGCCGTCCGTCAGTTCCTAACTTCACCGGAGCCGACGAGCCGTTCGAGATAGGCAAGATCTACAATCTCAACGAGGGGTCCGACGTGACCCTCATCACCTGCGGTCACCTCGTATGGGAGGCTCTTCAGGCCGCCGAAGCTCTTGAGGCTGAGGGCATCAGCGCCGAGGTTCTCAACGTCGCCACCATCAAGCCGCTCGACGAGAAGACCATCATCGCGTCCGTCGCCAAGACCGGCTGCGCAGTAGTGGCCGAGGAGCACAACATGGCCGGCGGTCTCGGAGAGGCTGTCGCAGGCGTGCTCGCCGCCAACGCTCCCGCCGCCCTTGAGTTCGTCAACGGCAAGGACCGCTTCGGCCAGTCAGGTACTCCTGCAGAGCTGATGAAGGCCTACGGGCTTGATGCCGCGCACATCGCGGAGGCCGCCAAGAAAGCCATCGCCCGCAAGAATAAATAATTGCGCGACATGATGAAGAAATTACTCTGTGCTGTGACCGCCGCAGCAGTGCTTTGTTTCGCGGCGTGCGCCCAGACGGCCCCGAAGGTCATCAAGCTGATGGAACCCTCTTTTGACGAGGGGCTTACCCTTATGCAGGCCCTCAAGGAGAGAAAGTCTTCGTCCGGATTTACCGAGAAGGAGATTCCTCTTCAGGATCTCTCCAACATCATCTGGGCGGCGCTCGGTGTCAACCGTCCCGACGGGAGGCGCACGGCTCCAACCGGTTCCAACCGTCAGGAGATCGAGCTTTATGCGTTCTTCAAGACCGGCGTGTATTGGTACAACTACAAGGACAACACCCTGGAGCTGGTGAAGAGCGGTGATTATCGCTCGATTACCGGACGGAGGGATGCCGCCGAGGCCTACCTCGACCTGCTTTTCATCGCGGACACCGACAAGACAGGTCCGGGTCAGAAGCCGGGAGACGCCAATACCGTTTCCTATGTCAACGTGGGCTATGTCTCACAGAATGTCTATCTGGCCTGCGCCAATGCCGGCATCGGCAGCCGCGCCAGAGGAGGATGGGATCAGAAGAAGGTCGTTGAGACCCTCGGTCTGAAGGATTCGATGGTCGTTGTCCTCGGACAGACCGTCGGATACTGCGAAGAGTAGATTCTTATTTTATAGGTCCGCCGTAAGCCCTTTTCCGGGAATGCGGCGGACTTTTTCGTATTCCCGCCCCGGGGCCGGTCTCCTAGGGCACGGGGTCATAGCCGCTGCCTCCCCAGGGGTTGCAGCGGAGTATGCGTTTGAGACTGAGATAGAATCCTTTGAGCGGGCCGTACTTGCGGAACGCTTCGAGCGCGTACTGCGAGCAGGTCGGGGTGAAGCGGCAGGTGGGCGGTTTGAGCGGGGAGATGCACAGCTGGTAGAACTTTATCAGCAGGATGAACGGCAGGGAAAGCGCCTTTTTGAAAATGGTCCCGGCTTTCATGCCCGGCCCTCGCTTTCAAGATCGGGCATCGAGGTCGAAGAAAGCCCCGCACCCGAAGCCCAGCCCTCCGCAACACCCGAGACCCCGGCGGGTGCCGGAACCGAATAGCCCTCTGCAACGGCAGTCCCGCCCTCCGCAATACCGGAGGCCCCCACGGCCGCAGGCACCTCCGAAGCCACCGCAGCAGCAACTCCCGCGCTTGCCTTGCTTATGCGGAGGAGCACTGCGGCCACTTCGGAGCGGATTGTCAGGTAGTCGGCAAGCTCCTTCCCGGACCAGATGAGCAGCAAATCGATGCCGCAGGATGGCAGGAGCTGCTTCTGAGTGCGGTAGGCCTCGCGTATCCTGCGCTTGAGAAGGTTGCGCTTGACGGCTCTCTTGAAGAATTTCTTGGATACGGACACCGCGACGCGCACGACACCGTCTTCCCTCGATCTGAGCCAACAATATTTCAGATGCGCTGTCGTGCCCCACCTCCCATCGGCGACGAGAGCGGAGAGACTGGTCTTCCCGCACAGCCTCTCCTCTTTCCGGAAGCCGTTTGACGGGAACTCACCCGACGGAAGCGCGTCCGACGAGGAGCCGTTTGCCGGACACCCACCTAGTGGGAGCTTGTCTGACGGGAGGCCGCTCATCGCGCTAGCCTGCGTTTTCCAGATACAGCTCAATGGCCTTGGCGGCGGACGGAGCCTCCGGGCTCGGGGCCTTGGCGGAAATGCTGAACCCCGCGTCCTCCATCGCCTTCACGACCGACTTGCCGAAGGAGACGAACTTGATGTCACCCTGCTCGAAGTCGGGGAAATTCTCCTTGAGGGAGGATACGTCGGAGGGGTTGTACAGCACTATTATATCATAGGAGTGGAGATCCAGCCCGTGCAGATCCTGGGGAACAGCCTTGACAAGCATCCCGAGCGTCCAGTCGAGCCCGGCGGACTCGAAGAGCGCGGTGATACTGTCGGCATTCGACCCGACGGAGACGGTGATGAGGAATTTCTCCCCCTTGTGCTTCGGCCCGACCAGAGCGATGATGGACTGCGGCGTGCCGTCGCCGAAGAAAATCTTGCGCTTGCGGTAGATGATGTGCTTCTGAAGATACATCGCGACGGCCTCGGTCGAGCAGAAATATTTCATGGTCTCCGGCACCTTGAAGCGCATTTCGTCACAGAGTTTGAAATATGCGTCGATGGCGAGCCTGGAGGAGAAGACGACGGCCGTGTAGTCGGGGAGATTGATTTTCTCTGTGCGGAACTCCTTTGCTGAAAGGGGTTCCATCAAGAAAAAGGGGTGAAAATCCACTGTCGCACCGAATTTGCTCTGCAGAGTTTCGTACGGTGCGAGGTTGGCCGGAGTCTGTTGTGAAATCAGTATCTTCATCTTGTCAATCATAAAAAAACCGCACTTGCCGCCACTGCGGCGGCAGGCAGAATTTCAAGACCGCAAAGATACAAAATTGTTGTCAAAGCGGAGCGGCCGCCTCTCAAAATCTGCCATGTGCGTGAGAGCGCGAAAGCGAATGCGAGGCACGTCAGAATGAGAAAAACGCTTTGTACAGCCTCATCGCAGACCCCGAGGCGGATCAGGATGCCGATGAGCGGGGCAGCCACGGTGACGAGGGCGATGAAATAATTATAGAAGCCGCAGCGTATCGTGGAGTACTCTTCGGAGCTCAACTTTGCGGGGCGCATCAACCTGTAAGATAACATCCTGAGCAAAAAGTGGATGAGCATCAATCCGAGGACTGCGGCGAAGCCCCATTCCGCCGGCCCCGGACCGAGGAACGCCGGATGGCGGATGGCGCAGCGGTCGGCGAGAAGGCAGAAGGGGAGGACGTATATGAGCGCCACCGTGTTGCGCATCCTTGAGATGGAGACGTTGTATTCCAGAGATTCGCCGCCCCTCTTCCTGTCGAGGGCGAAGAGCAGGGACGGGGCCAGCCGGATGATGTCTTTCAGGAAGATCAGCACGAGGATGACGGACAGCACCACGGCTATCCTGTTGGGCAGCAGTTCGCTCCATCCCGCCGGGCTGTCAAGCCCCGGCAGCGGGGCGGCTGACATTTCGAGCCGGCCTTCTCTGAACAGGTCTTCCACCGGCATCAGTTGCCCCTCTTGGCGTTATAGCCCATCGACGTGAGCAGGGCGACTATCTTGTCGCGGAGATCGCCCTGGATGGTGATTTCTCCGTCCTTGGCCGTGCCGCCCACGCCGCAGCGTGTCTTGAGGGTCTTGGCGAGGGCGGCGAGGTCGTCGGCGGTCCCGACGAAACCCTCCACGAGCGTGACCTGCTTGCCGGCCCGCTGGCGGCGGTCGATGCGGACGACAAGACGCTGCCTGCCCGCTTCGAGGGTTGCCTCTTCGACTTTGCGCTCCGTCTGATATTGGAAGTCGGGATTGGTGGAATACACCACCCCGAGCCGTTTTTTCCAGTCCTGCTCTGCCATTTGGGATATTTTTTGCAAAGATAACGAATTCGGATGTATCTTTGCAGTTTATGAATCAGAAGAAGTTCACATTGTATCACAGGTTGAGCGCGTTGCTGGCCCTGCTGGTGTCGGCGGTCACTTACCTGCTTACCATAGAGCCGTCGGCCTCGTTCTGGGATTGCGGCGAGTTCATAGCGTCATCATACAAGCTTGAGGTGGGGCATCCGCCAGGAAACCCGGTCTTCCAGCTGATCGCCCGCTTCTTCACGATGTTCGGGGACAACATGCACGCGGCTGTTCTCGTCAATGCGATGAGCGCCCTGTGCTCCGCGCTGACGATATTCTTCCTCTACCTTACGATAGTCTGGTTCCTCAGGCGCATCGTCAGGCCCGCCGCGGACGGGACATACAGCGTCCCGCAGACGATTTCAATCATCGGCAGCGGCCTCGTGGGGTCGCTCGCGTACTGCTTCTCCGACACTTTCTGGTTCTCCGCCGTTGAGGGCGAGGTCTATGCGATGTCGTCCCTTTTCACCGCCGCCGTGTTCTGGCTGATGACTCTCTGGTATGACCGCGCCGACCGCCCGCATTCGCTCAAGTGGGTGGTTTTCATTGCGTTCCTTATGGGACTGAGCATCGGGGTGCACCTTCTCAACCTGCTGATGATTCCGGCTCTGGTGTTCATGTACTACTATCGCGTCAGAGAGGACGGGACGTACAGTTTCAAGGAGCTGCTGAAGATTTTCCTCGTCGGGGTGGTGATACTCGCCCTGATACTCTTTGTCATCATCCCTTGGATTCCGAAGCTGGCCGCATATTCCGACCTTTTCTTCGTCAACGTGCTCGGGCTTCCGTACAACAGCGGTGCGGCGCTCTTCATCGTCGCTCTGCTCGCCCTCTGTTTCTGGGGGCTGACAGTCTCTCTCAAGAAGCGCAAGCTCCTCTTCAACACGGCGCTGCTCTGCTTCACCACGATCATCATCGGATTCTCCGTGTTCAGCATAGACATCATCCGCTCCTGCGCCAAGACTCCGACCAACGAGTACCAGCCGGACAACGCGTTCACGCTCGTCCGCTACCTCTCCCGGGAGCAGTACGGCTCCACGCCGCTGCTCTACGGGCAGTATTATGACGCCCCGTTCGAGCTCAAGACGTCCAAGTACTGGGCCCCGGTGGACGGCAAATACAAGAAGGTCGACGCTCCGGTGGACGCCAGGTATCTGTCCGAGGGCAAGATGCTCTTCCCCCGGATGTGGAGTTCCAGCCCGGACGGACGCTACGAGGAGTTCTATGAATACTACACCGGCGGCAAGGGCGCGAAGATTGCCGGAAGCACGCACCGCAAGCCGACGATGGGGGCCAACCTGCACTATTTCTTCGACTACCAGATGAACTGGATGTACTGGAGATACTTCATGTGGAACTTCGTGGGAAGGCAGAATCAGGTGCATTCGCCGAATCCGGGGGACATCTTCCACGGCAACTGGGAGAGCGGGGTCAAATTCATCGACGAGTTCCGTCTCGGCGACCAGAGCGACGCTCCATCTTCGCTCGCGCAGGACAAGGGCAAGAACCACTATTTCTTCCTCCCTCTGCTGCTGGGGCTGCTCGGGCTCTTCTTCCAGTTCGACAAGGACAAGCGCGGCTGCTGGCTCAACTTCCTGATGTTCTTCATGACGGGCATCGCCATCGTGATATACCTCAATCAGCCGCCTTATCAGGTGAGGGAGAGGGACTACGCCTATGCCGGGTCGTTCTACTTCTTCTGCGTGTGGATAGGGATGGCCGTGGCCGCGATATGCTCCCTCGTCGAGAAGGCGCTCAAGGGGAGAAGCTCCGCCGCGCTGTCGGCCCTCGCTGCCGCCGCCTGCCTCTGCGTGCCTGTGCTGATGGCCGCGCAGAACTGGGACGACCATGACCGCTCCAACCGCCGCACCGCCGTGGAGATGGCGACCAATTATCTCAATTCGGTGGGCCCGAACGGCATTCTCGTCACCCACGGGGACAACGACACCTTCCCTCTCTGGTATGCCCAAGAGGTCGAGAACGTCCGTCCTGACGTGCGCATCTGCAACACTTCTCTTCTCGGGACGGACTGGCATATCGACCAGATGAAGTGGGCGGTCAACGAGTCCGCTCCGCTGCCTCTTTCCGTGGGGCAGTCCCAGTATCTGTACGGTACCAATGAATATGTGCCCGTATATGACACCCGCAACGAGGTCACGAGCATCGCCGACGTGATGGCCCTTTTCCGCAATCCGAAGGTGAAGGCCCCGATGACGAGCGGACGCAGGGTGGACTATATCGCCTCGCGCAAGATTTCCATCCCGGTCAACAAGGAGAACGTGATCCGTTCGGGCATCCTCGACGAGAAGTACTCCGCCCAGATTCCGGACTCCATCATCATCACCATCCCGAAGGACAAGGATATGCTCACCAAGCCGGAGATATTCATGCTCGACCTTCTGTCCGGATATCAGTGGGACAGGCCGATCAATCTCTTGAGCATGGGGGGCGACATCAACATAGGAATCAAGGAATATCTTGAATATGAGGGATATTCATTCAAGCTGATACCTATAAAGAACAAGACCACCACGACCGTGGCCGGCTTCGTGGACACGGACGAGCTGTACGACAAGATGTCCAAGGTTTACAAGTGGGACGCGGTGGCCTCCGGGGACTATTTCATCGACTATCAGAACCAATACACCCACATGGGAGTCCTCTCCCTGCGCGGGATGTTCGTCACCGCCGCCAACGCCTTCATCAAGGCGGGGGAGAATGACAGGGCCATGGAGATGCTCGACAAGTGTCAGGCCGTGACAAGGGACTTCCCTCTGGAGGGGGTTCCGCTGGGATTTTCGGGCAATGACTATATGGTCGTCAACATGGTCGAGGACTACTACAAGCTGGGAGCCTCCGACAAGGCCCGCGAACTCGGGACCAGGATGGCCGGGGAGCTTCTGCTTTCGGCGAACTTCTATAACCGCTTCTACCTCTATGCCAAGGAAGAATTCGACCTCATCGGCAACTACATCTACTTCCTTGCCGAGGTGATGGAGAAAGGCGGGGATGCGGAGATGGCGAATCAGTTGAAGAACAATCTGATGACGATGCTCGGGCTGTCCTCGGACGAAAAATAGCGGCGACTGGCGGGCGGCGGGAAGTCCGCTCAGCGCGACAGGCGCACCACCACAGAAAGCGGGAGGGCTTTTCCGAACCGGTCGGCGAGGGCGAGCTCTCCCGATTCCATTTCAGCCTCCTTCCCGAGGCTGAGGGATTGTCTTGTCACCGTCTCCCCGAGCAGGGGGGAGAAACCGTTGGAGTAGAGGTTGAGGACGAGAAAACTGTCCCGGGGCGCGAGGATGGACTTTATACCGCCCATCATCTCGAAGAGGCACTCGTCCAGCTTCCATTTCTCCCCGTCGGGGCCGTGCCCGTAGGCGGGAGGGTCCATGATGATACCGTCATAGACGTTGCCCCGGCGCTCTTCTCTCTTGACGAATTTCATCGCGTCCTCCACCACCCAGCGGATGCCGTCAAGCCCCGAAGACTCCATGTTGCCCCGGGCCCAGGTCACGACCTGCCTTACGGAATCGAGATGCGTCACGTCGGCTCCGGCGGCTTTGGCCGCGAGCGAGGCCGCGCCGGTGTATGCGAAGAGGTTGAGGACTTTGGGCTTGTGTCCGCCCGAGGCGAGACGGCGGGTCTGGCGGAATATGTACTCCCAGTTCGGAGCCTGCTCCGGGAACACCCCCACGTGCTTGAAAGAAGTAAGCCCGAGGCGGAGCGAGAACTGCGGGCCGTCCTGGGATCCGCCGTAGCGTATGTACCACTGGTCTTCGCCGCGTCTGAGCCTCTCCCAGGTCCCGCTGTCTTCCTTGCCCGCCTTGCCGAAGCCTGCGCCGGGACGGAAGCGCACATGCGCCGCCTTTTCCCATTCCTTGCCGCTCATCGACTTGCTCCACAGGGCTTTAGGCTCGGGGCGGATGAGCATCTGCTCTCCGAATCTCTCGAGTTTCTCTCCATCTCCGGAATCGACAAGCTCGTAGTCCTTCCAGAACGTTCCAGGGTATTCTATCATAGCGGGTGCAAAGATATGGAGAAAATTGCTAAATTTGCGGGATTGAAAACAATATCATTATTCTATATGCAACAGCACATTGACTCTTATGATTTTTCGGGCAAGAAGGCCATTGTCCGCGTGGACTTCAACGTCCCTCTCAACGACAAGTTCGAGATCACCGATGACACCCGCATCCGCGCCGCCATCCCTACTCTGAAGAAGGTGCTCGCCGGCGGCGGCTCCCTCATCATAATGTCCCACCTCGGACGTCCTAAGGGGGTTGACGCGAAGTTCTCCCTCAAGCACATCGTCGCCCACGTCTCCGAGTGCCTCGGAGTGGACGTGAAGTTCGCCCCTGACTGCCAGAAGGCTCAGGCCGAGGTCGCCGCCCTCAAGCCGGGCGAGGTCCTGCTGCTCGAAAACCTCCGCTTCTACGCCGAGGAGGAGGGCAAGCCCCGCGGACTTGCCGAGGATGCTTCCGACGAGGAGAAGAAGGCCGCCAAGGCCGCTGTCAAGGAGAGCCAGAAGGAGTTCGTCAAGACCCTCGCCTCCTATGCTGACTGCTACATCAACGACGCGTTCGGCACGGCGCACCGCGCACACGCTTCCACCGCTCTCATAGCCAAGTACTTCCCTAACGACAAGATGTTCGGCTATCTGATGCTCGGCGAGATCAAGGCCATCGACAACGTGCTCAAGAACGCGAAGCGTCCTTTCACCGCCATCATCGGCGGCTCCAAGGTGTCATCCAAGCTCGCCGTGCTCGAGAACCTTCTCGACAAGGTGGACAACCTCATCATCGGCGGCGGAATGGGATACACCTTCATCAAGGCCGAAGGCGGAAAGATCGGCAACTCTCTCCACGAGGACGAGCTCATCCCGCAGGCCCTCGAAATCCTCGCCAAGGCCAAGGAGAAGGGTGTGAAGATTTCCCTCTCCGTGCAGACTCTCGTAGCTGACGATTTCAGCAACGACGCCAACACTCAGATTGTTCCGTCACACGAGATTCCTGACGGCTGGGAGGGAATGGATGCAGGTCCGGAGTCCCTCGAGAACTGGAAGAAGATCATCCTCTCCTCCAAGACCGTCCTCTGGAACGGCCCTGTAGGAGTGTTCGAGATGGATAAGTTCGCCGGCGGCACTCTCCGGATCGCCGAGGATCTCGCCGAAGCTACGGCTAACGGCACATATACTCTCGTGGGTGGCGGAGACTCCGTCGCCGCGGTGACCCGCATGGGCTATGCCGACAAGGTGAGCTACGTCTCCACCGGCGGCGGCGCCATGCTTGAAGCTCTTGAAGGAAAGATTCTTCCTGGCATCGCAGCCATCGAAGAATAATCGCGAATACAAGTAAGCTCTATGGTCCGTCCGACACAGCTGTGTCGGACGGATTTTGTATGCAAAAATCACTATCTTTGCCGCAAATGTTTTGTTATGCTTGATCTGCTTTTCATTCACTGGCACGTCAATCCCGTACTTTTCCACATAGGAGGGCTCCAGATAAGATGGTATTCTCTGCTCTTCGTGTCCGGATTCGTGATCGGCTGGTATCTTTTCCGCTGGTTCTTCAGACGCGAAGGGGTTGAGGAGAAACTGATGGATCCGCTCCTCTACACCCTGCTCATCGCGACGATAGTCGGAGCCCGTCTCGGGCACTGTCTCTTCTATCAGCCCGACTATTATCTGGGTTCGTGGAGCGGTTTTCTGGAGATTTTCATGCCTTGGAAGGGAGGACTTGCAAGCCACGGGGGAGCCATTGCCCTGCTTCTCGCGATGTGGTGGTATTCAGTTCATTATGGCAAGAAGAACGGTTTTGATTTCCTCTGGATAATGGACCGCCTCTGCATCACGGTGGCTTTTGCCGGCTGTATGATCAGGCTCGGCAATCTCTTCAATTCCGAGATTTACGGGGATGTCACCTCTCTCCCGTGGGGCTTTATCTTCGACCTCCGGGGAGAAACTCAGCCCAAGCATCCGACGCAGATCTACGAGGCCCTGTCCTATCTGATTCTCGGGCTGCTGCTCGTGTGGGTGTACAAAAACAAGCTTGACAAAGTGTACCGGGGCTTTTTCTTCGGGGCGTTTCTGATAGGATGTTTCGGCATGAGGTTCCTTATCGAGTTCATCAAGGAGCCGCAGGTGGGCTTCGAGCAGACGATGGCCCTCAATATGGGACAGCTGCTTTCGATTCCTTTCGTCCTCGCCGGAGCGGCCATACTGCTTCTCTCACATAAGATGAAGAAGCCGGCGGCTCTGAGCGCCCATAAAGGCCGGAAATAAGCTTCTTGCCTCGGATTCATACCAGGATGACGGCGGATGGCACGGATTTGGCATTATCCCGCCCGCGTTAATCTAGTGTATGAAGAAGTTAGTATTGTTCTTTTTTGTGGTGTTGACGGCCATCGGAACAGCCCGGGCCCAGACACCGGTGCAGCCGGCAGACACAAATTCAGCACCGAAACTTATTTCGCTCGAACAGGCTCTTCAGATCGCGGTCAGCGAGAACGCTTCCGTAAAGGTGGCGGATATGGAGGTCGAGCGCAGCGGATATGAGCGGAAAGGCACGTATGCATCCCTTTTTCCGCAGGTGGACGGTACGGCGAACTATCAGCGTACCATCAAGAAGCAGGTGATGTACATGGACTTCGACATGTCCGCGATGGGCGGCGGTTCGGGGTCTGAAAGTTCCGACGAATCAGGGAGTTCCGAGACTTCTGTTCCTTCCGGGGGCGGCATCGAGGTGGGACGTTGGAACACCTGGTCGGCAGGTGTCTCGGCATCCATGCCGCTGGTGAATGCCCAGCTTTGGGAAAGTCTCAAGGTGAGCGCGCAGAGCGTGGAGCTTGCCGTGGAGAAAGCCCGCAGCTCCCGTCTTGAGACCGTCAACCAGGTCAAGCAGGCCTATTTCTCCTGCCTCCTCGCCAAGGAGGCGTTCCGGGTTTATAAGTCGGTCTATGAGAACGCCTTGGAGAATCTGGAGCAGACGCAGCGCAAGTACGATGCGCAGCGCGCCTCCGACCTTGACCTCGCGCGTGCCAAGACTACGCTTGCCAATGCCATCCCCAATGTCTATGATGCAGAGAGTTCCGTCGTGCTGTCACTTTGGCAGCTCAAGGCGGTGATGGGTGTCAGTCTGGACGAGAACATCGACGTCACGGGCTCTCTTGCCGACTACGCCGACACGATGCTCTACGACATCAAGGCTTCCGAGGAGCTGTCTCTCGACAACAACTCGACCCTGCGTCAGCTCTCCATCCAGGCCGAGCAGCTCGCTTCGACCGTCAGGATGCAGCAGTACGCATATCTCCCGACTCTCGCGCTGTCCTTCTCCTACAGCATGAACGCGATGACCAACGACTTCAACTTCAGCGAGTACAAGTGGTCTCCGTATTCTGCCGTGGGCCTGAGCCTCCAGATTCCGATTTTCTCCGCCGGCAAGCGCTACAACGCCGTGCGTCAGGCCAAGGTCCAGAGCGCGGAGCTCGGCGTGCAGAGAGAAAATACCGAGCGTCAGCTCCGCATCTCCATCCGTCAGTATCTCAACAAGATGGAGACGGCGATGAAAAGCTACAGCTCGGCGCAGAGCGCTCTCGAGTCCGCCACCAAGGCCTACGACATCGCGCAGCGTTCCTACAGCGTGGGACGCAGCACCCTCACCGATCTCAACGACGCGCAGCTCGCGCTCACGCAGGCCAGCCTGACCCTTTCGCAGGCGGTATATAATTTCGTCACTGCCAAGGCGAACCTCGAGGGGACTCTCGGGGCCGATTTCATCGACGAAGAAGGAAATGTCCAATTGAATAAAACATACAGCAATGAATAATAAATTGATAATGGGTATGGTGTTCGCTGCGGCCGTCTGCGGCTGCGCCGGCAATGGTGGCGATGATGCGCAGCAGACCGTCTCCGAAAAGACTCCGATAGTGACGGTGGTGACCGCCGCAAGGCAGGTGGTTCCTCAGGAGGAGGTATATTCCTCCACCGTCCAGGCCAATGTCGTCAACAATATCGTACCGCAGAGCGGCAACCGCATAGTGAAGCTCAACGTCGAAGTGGGAGATTTCGTGAGCGCCGGAGAAGTGCTCGCCGAGATGGACCGCGTGCAGCTGGATCAGGCCGCGCTGAAGCTCAAGAACGATGAGACCGAACTCGCCCGCGTCAAGGCTCTTCTCGGAGAGGGGGGCATCTCGCAGTCCGACTACGATGCGCTCGAACTCGCGTTCAACGTGTCCAAGACCAGCTATCAGAATCTCCTTGACAACACGATTCTCCGTGCGCCGGTGAGCGGTGTCGTTTCCGCGCGCAACTACGATTGCGGGGACATGTACGCCATGGCCTCTCCGATATATGTGGTTCAGCAGATTACTCCGGTCAAGATTCTCGTGGGAGTTTCCGAGACGGACTACAGCCGCGTCAAGAAAGGGGACAAGGTGAGCGTCACCGCCGACGCCCTTCCGGGCAGGACGTTCGAGGGGAGAGTTTCCCGCGTCTATCCGGTGATAGACCCCGCCTCCCACACGGTCAAGGTCGAAGTGCTCATCCCCAACGCCGACAGACTCGTGCGTCCGGGAATGTATGCCCGCGTGACAATCAATATGGGTGACCGCAACAGCATTGTCGTTCCTGACGCCGCCGTAGTGAAGCAGCAGGGTTCCGGGCAGAGGCTTGTATATGTCCTCGACTCTTCCGATGTCGTATCCGTCAAGGTGGTGACGCTCGGCCGTCATTTCGGCAGCAGCTACGAGATTCTCTCCGGGCTCGGAGAAGGCGACAGGGTGGTTACCGGTGGCCAGTCAGCACTCAAGTCCGGCATTAAAGTGGAGGTTTCGAAATGAGTATCTATCGTTCCGCAGTCAACAAGCCGGTAACGACAGCTCTCGTGTTCATCGCGTTCGCCGTGCTCGGCATCTTCTCGGTGAGCAGAACCTCGATTGCGCAGTTCCCGGAGTTTGACGCAAACACCATCATGGTGATGTCCTCATATCAGGGCGCCAACGCCCAGGATATAGAGACCAACCTCACCAAGGTTCTCGAAAACGCGCTCAACGGCGTGGAGGACCTCAAAGAGCTCAATTCCCAGTCCAAGGAGAACATCTCCCTGCTGACGCTCACCTTCGAATACGGCACCGACATAGAGACGGCGACCAACAACGTCCGGGACAAGCTGGACATGGTCAACTCCTCTCTCCCGGACGGGGCTTCGATGCCTGTCATATTCAAGTTCAGCGCCGACGACATGCCTATCATGATGCTTTCCGCAACGGCTTCGGAAAGTCTTGAGGGTCTCGACAAGATTCTCGACGACAAGCTGGCCACGCCGCTCGCCCGCGTGAAGGGTGTCGGCACGGTTTCCGTCAGCGGCGCTCCGACCCGAGAGATACAGGTCTATTGCGACCCCGTGAAACTTCAGGCTTACGGCTTGAGCATCAGCACCATATCGACCATTATCGCAGCTGAGAACCGCAACGTCCCTTCCGGCAACATCGACATAGGTACGGAGACCTACACTCTCCGTGTCCAGAAGGAGTTCACCGACCCGTCCGAACTGCTTGACGTGGTGGTGGGCACGCAGAACGGCTCGGCCATCTATCTCCGTGACGTCGCCACCGTGCGCGACGGGGGAGAGGAGAGAGAGCAGGAGTCGTACACCAACGGCGAGCGCTCCGCGCGAATCATCATCCAGAAGCAGTCCGGAGCCAATACGGTCAACGTAATCAACAGCGTCAAGAAACAGCTGACCAAGATTCAGCAGACTCTTCCCGCCGACGTCAAGGTCGTGACCTTCGTGGACGGGTCGAGGGAAATCATCAACACCATCAATACCCTCTTCGAGACCATCATCATCACCTTCCTCGTCGTAGGCTTCGTGGTGTTCATATTCCTCGGCAACTGGAAGTCCACGATCATCATCATACTCTCGATTCCGCTGGCCCTGCTGGCGTCGCTCATCTATCTCTACGCGACCGGCAACACGCTCAACATCATCTCGATGTCCGCGCTGGCGATAGCCATCGGTATGGTGGTGGATGACTCCATAGTCGTGCTGGAGAACGTCTCGACCCACCTCTCAAGGGGGGAGAAACCCAAGGAGGCTGCCGTTCACGGTACTTCCGAAGTGGGTATTTCCGTAATCGCCTCCACCCTCACGATGCTCTGCGTCTTCCTGCCTCTGACGATGATCAGCGGCATGGCCGGAATCATGTTCCGTCAGCTCGGATGGATAGTCAGCATCATCATGATCGTTTCGACTCTGGCCGCCCTCACCTTCGTTCCGATGCTCTGCTCACGCTGGCTTCGCTCCGACGTGAAGCATGGCAAGGCCTACAACGCCGTGTTCGTCCCGATCAACAAGTTCATCGACAAGATATCCAGGGGCTACGCCCATGTGATTCACTGGGCCACGAAGCGCCGCAAGCTGGTGATTCTCACTTTCGCCGGAGTGTTCGTGCTCTCGATGGTTCTGCTCGTGCCGGGGCTCAAGACCGAGTACTTCCCGCACTCCGACTCAGACCGCATCTCAGTCACGCTGGAACTCCCTATGGGTACGGCCCAGGAGGTGACCCGAGACTTCTATAACAAGGTATATGACCGTCTCAAGGCGGAGATTCCGGAGGCGGCCATCATCAACGGCACCTTCGGACAGGCCGACTCCGACAACACTTTCGCGAGCATGCAGAGCAACGGTACGCACCTCATCTCGATGAACCTCAACATCGGTACCAGCAGCACCCGTGAGCGCTCCTCGGCGGAAATCGCCGACGTGGTCAGAAGCATCGTCGGGAGCTATCCGGAACTGCGCCGCGCGCTCGTCACCGAGGGTGGCGGCGGAATGGGCGGAGCCTCCTCGATCAAGGTCGAGGTCTATGGATACAGCTTCGACAACACCGACCTCGTGGCGAAACAGCTTCAGGCGGGCATGCTCAAGGATCCGGCTTTCACGCAGGTGACCCTCAGCCGTGATGAATATACCCCTGAGCTCCAGATGAATTTCGACCGTACCAAGCTCGCGCTCAACGGCCTCACCTCCACTACTGCGGCGGCGGCTTTCAGCGCGGCGATGAGCGGCACGGTGTCTTCCTACTACAGGGAGGACGGAGAGGAATACAAGATTCGCGTGCGCTACTCTCCCGAGGCCCGCACGAGCATAGAGGACCTTGAGAACATCCTCGTCACCAACGCCGCCGGGCAGCAGATAAGGATGAAGGACCTCGGCACGGTGGAGGAGACTCTGGTGCCTCCTACCATCGAGCGCAAGGACAGGGAGCGTCTCATCACCGTCACCGGCATAGTGGCTCAGGGTTCCGCCCTTAGCGAGGCCGTACAGGCTGCCGGCAAGGTGATCGCGGACACTCCGATGCCGACCGGAATCTCCACGGTGATCGCCGGAGATTATGAAGACCAGCAGGACATGTTCTCCGACCTGCTCGTGCTCATCATCCTCATGGTGATACTCGTCTATATGGTGATGGCTTCCCAGTTCGAGTCGTTCATGAGTCCGTTCGTCATCATGTTCTCGGTGCCGTTCGCGCTCGTCGGAGTGCTGCTCGGTCTGCGCATCACCGGCACGGCCCTCGGAGTGATGGCGATGATCGGCATCATCATCCTCATCGGTGTCGTGGTGAAGAATGGTATCGTATTGATAGACTATACGATACTCTGTAGGGAAAGGGGGATGAACATCCGTGACGCCTCCACCACCGCCGCCAAGAGCCGTCTGCGCCCGATTCTCATGACCACACTTACCACGGTGCTCGGTATGCTGCCTATGGCGGTCGGCACCGGCGAGGGTTCGGAGATGTGGCGTTCCCTCGGTGTGACGGTGTGCTGGGGTCTTACCGTTTCGACCCTTGTGACCCTCGTGCTCATACCTACCGTATATTGTTCATTTGCAAGCAGACAGGAAAGGAGGAAACAGAAATGAAAGCGATGTTCATAGCCTACAATCAGGCATACAATGAAGAGATAGTCGATACTCTCGCCGAGTTCGGACAGCGGGGATTCACCCGGTGGGAGGACATAGAAGGGAAGGGCAGCTTCAACGGCATCCCGCGTTTCGGCAGCCATGCATGGCCGGAGATGAACCACGCGGTGCTCGTGATGCTCAAGGACGAGAAAGTGGAGCCGATACTCGCCGCGCTCAAGGCCAAGGACGAGGCCTCCCCGGAACTGGGCCTGCGGGCCTTCGTCTGGAATATTGAAACTTTCTATTAAATTGTTAACTTTGTATCCGCCGCCCTTTCGGACGGCGGATATTTTTAAAAACATATCAATATGGCAACAGTTGTAAACGATGCGAACATTGCGGAGATTCTCTCTTCTCCGAAACCGGTTCTGATAGATTTCTGGGCCACGTGGTGCGGCCCGTGCCGTGTGCTCTCCCCGACCGTGGACGAAGTGGCGGCCGAATATGAGGGCAAGGCGGTGGTCGCCAAATGCAATGTCGATGACTGCGAGGAGATTTCCCTCAAGTACGGCATACGCAACATTCCGACGCTGCTCTTCTTCAAGGGCGGCGAACTCGTGGACAGGACCGTCGGAGTCGTGTCCAAGAAGGAAATAAGTGAGAGAATTGACAAACTTATTTAAGCCGGCATGAAAAAAATCATCGTGATTCTCGCGGCTGCGCTCCTGTCAGCCTGGTCGGCCGGCGCACAGATCGGTGTCATCGCCGGCCTGACGTCTTCCGCCACCAACGTCGAGTCCGCATACGCGGACATCAAGAATGTCAACCAGTATCATGTCGGTCTCGCATACAGGCTCTCTCTCGGGCGCAGCCTCGCCATACAGCCTGCCCTCATCTACAATATGAAGGGTACCACGATGGGAAGCATCGCCGGCTTGCAGGACGTTGACGTCGAGTACAAGACCGGATATCTCGAACTTCCGGTGCAGGTGCAGTTCAGCCTGCTGGATATCGGACTTGCGAGGGCCTACGGTCTGGTGGAGCCGTTCATCGGCTATGCCGTCAAGAACGAAGTCAAGGGTGTCAATCAGGTCGAGAAGGGCTGGGACAACGTCAAGACCCGCTTCGAATATGGCGTGAGCCTCGGCGCCGGTGTCGCGCTCCTTGAGAAAGTGCAGGTTTCCGTCAAGTATTTCTGGAACCTCGGGGATGTCTATGGGAAGTCGATAAACATCGGCTCCATCTCCAAGGAAATCGTTTCCAGCAAGTGTGACGGCATCGCCGCGTCAGTGGCCTTTTTCTTTTAGACGGAAGATATGTCAGAGAGAAAGGCGGCTGTTTTTTTCTGCTCCGCCAGCAGTGACATAAAGGAGGAGTATAATCAGGCTGCACGGGAAATCGTCCGTGCGGCTTGTCTGGCAGGATATGACATAGTCTCCGGAGGAACCGTCAAGGGGACGATGAATGTCGTCTGCGATGAGGCCTCCCGGCATGGAGTGGAAGTGGTCGGGGCTGTTCCCCGTTTTATGAAAGGGCTTGAACATCCCTCACTTACCAAGTGCATCTGGACGGACAGGATGTCCGAGCGCAAGGATGCGATGAGGGAGGGGACCTGCCTTGCCGTGGCGCTTCCGGGAGGAATCGGCACGCTGGACGAACTCTCCGAGACGTTCTGCCTTGCCAAGATGGGAATCTACAAGGGGAGGGTGATAGTGTTCAACGTGGACGGATTCTACAATTCTTTCAGAGAGCAGCTTCTCCTGTATGTACGCAGCGGCTTCATGGATGAAGGGGCCATGTCTCTAATCAGTTTCCCCGAGACGGTGGAAGAGCTTGAGGGGCTGCTGTGAATTTCGGTGAAATCATATCTCTGCTCGGTGACGATTGGACGCGGACACGCGAACTGATTCGCGACGCCCTGCGCACCGACGTGACTCTTCTCGAGAAGGTCAACGATCAGCTGCTCTCCCATTCCGGGAAGATGCTCCGTCCGCTGATATCTCTCCTGTTCGCCAAGGCGACGGGGACTCCCAACGATGACAGTCTGCATTACGCGGCGGCTTCCGAACTGCTGCACAACGCCACCCTGATACACGATGACGTGACCGACGAGAGTACGGAAAGGCGCGGGGCTCCGACCGTTTCGGCGATGCTCGGCCCGTCTGCGGCCGTGCTCATAGGGGACTTCTGGCTTTCCAAGGCGGTGGAGGTCATTTTCGGCACGACACGTTTCGCCAATGTCGTCAAACTTTTCTCGCGGACGCTCACGGATCTTGCGGAGGGGGAGATGTGCCAGCTTGAGAAGGCGTCATCGGCCGATACGACGGAAGCGGACTATTTCAAAATCATAAGGTGCAAGACCGCGTCTCTTTTCGTCACGGCCGGAGTGTCCGGGGCCTGCTCCGTGGACGCTTCCCCGGAACTCCAGAGGGCAGCCGGAGAGTATGCTCTCTCCTTCGGCACAGCCTTCCAGATTAAGGATGACATTCTCGACTACGCCGGAGGGGGCGAACTCGGCAAACCTGTCGGGGTCGATCTCAGGGAACAGAAGATAACTCTCCCTCTCATCGGGGCGCTTTCCGCTCTGGAGGACGAGTCTCCGGTCAGGAGCAAGATACTTCAGATACGGGAGCATCCGGAATACTGCGGACAGCTGCGTGACTTCGTGATTGAGCGGGGAGGAATCGACTATGCTGCCATTAGGCTCCAGGAGTATATCGACAAGGCCGTGGAAGCGCTGCGTCCGCTCCCCGATTCTCCGGCCAAGGAGGCCTTGGTTCAGATAGCGCGTTTCAACGCATTCAGACAGGTATGAGGTTCGCGCAGCTCCGGGGGAACGAAGATGTCGTGAAGGCTCTTGTCGGGATGGTCGATTCCGGCAAGGTGCCGCATGCGATAATGTTCCACGAAGATGACGGCGGGGGAGCGTTTCCGCTGTGCGTGGCTTTCCTGCAATACCTGTATTGTGCGCATCGCGGCGGAGGAGATTCCTGCGGAGAGTGTCCGTCCTGCAACAAGATATCCAAGCTGATCCATCCGGACGTGCATTTCGTGTATCCCACCGCCGCATCTGCGATTTCCGTCCAATATGTCGAGCAGTTCCGCTCGCTGGCGGTGTCCGATCCGTGTTTTACCGAGTCGCATCTCATGACGGCTCTGGGGATCGAGGGCAAGAATTCCCTGATAGCCGTGAGCGAATCAAGGCATCTGCTCGACACCCTGTCTCTGAGCGCACTTGAAGGGGGATACCGCTCGGTCGTGATTTATCTGCCCGAAAAAATGAACGCGGACGCCGCCAACCGGCTGCTGAAGATAATCGAGGAACCTCCGCTCAAGACGCAGTTCCTCCTGATTACGCATCATTCCGAGAAGGTGCTCCAGACCATCTCTTCGCGTTGTCAGCAAATCCGTGTCAGACCTTCCCGTGCTGCGGATCCGGCGGAGACGTTTGCATCTGCGGAACTGTTTTCCGCTCTGATGGACGCCATTCTCCGAAGGGACCTGCTCTCCGCGCTCGATGCGGGGGAGAGGATTGCCGCGCTTGCGTCGCGTGAGGCTGCCAAAACTTTTTGTAAATTCGCATCATATCAGCTCCGGATCATTTTCCTTGCACAGCAGGGGCTCGCTTCTCCGGGTACGGACGGCGCAGATGCTTCCAGGTGGGCTTCCTTCTGCCCCAAGACCTTCCCGAGGAGGGCTCTTGCCGTCTTTGACCGGACCGCTTTGCTGATTGACCGCAACGTCAATCTGCGTCTGCTGTTTACGGATATGGTGGACAAACTTTTTATGCTAATATGAACGATATAAAAGAATCCATACAGTTCGACTGCTCCCGAGGTTGCGTCGTGACCCACGACCAGGAATCCGGTGAGACGGTCTGCACCTATCGCGCCGGCTGCTGCAAGCTCGGCGATTACAATTGGCTCAAGGATGCGCAGGACGGGTCCTGCAAGAATCTCTTCGAGGTCCGCTTCAAGAACACCCGCAAGGGCATATATGTCAACGATTCTCCGCAGAGCATCCGGGTCGGGGACCTCGTGATGGTGGAAGCTGCCACGGGGCTTGATCTCGGCATCGTGACCCTTGAGGGGCCGATAGTGGGCAGGCAGATGAAATGCAAGGGGATTGACCAGGACAGCTCTACGCTCAAGAAAATCTACCGCAAGGCCCGCCAGACCGACATAGAGCGCTGGCAGGAGTCCATAGCGCGTGAGCAGGAGACGATGATAAAGGCCCGCAGCATCGCCGCAGAGATGGGGCTGGAGATGAAGATAGGGGACGTGGAGTTCCAGGGAGACGGCACCAAGGCCATTTTCTATTACATAGCCGACGGTCGCGTCGATTTCCGCCAGCTCATCAAGGCGTTTGCGGAGGAGTTCCACATCAGGATAGAGATGAAGCAGATCGGGGCGCGTCAGGAGGCCGGACTCATAGGCGGGCTCGGGGTCTGCGGCCGCGAGCTCTGCTGCGCCAACTACATTTCGTCCTTCAAGAGCATCTCTACGGCGGCCGCACGCTGCCAGGATCTTTCCCTCAATCCGCAGAAGCTTGCAGGACAGTGCGGGAAGCTCAAATGCTGCCTGAACTATGAAGTGGCCACGTACCTCGATGCGCAGTCCCGTATCCCTAAGGTGAGCGAGCCTCTGGAATTCCAGGACGGGCCTGCTTACCTGCGCAAGACGGACATACTCAGGGAAGTGATGTACTTCTCATACGACAAGACTTCCGACGCGCAGCTCTATCCTCTTGCTGCGGCTGAGGTCAAGGAAATCATGAAGAAGAACCGTGACGGCATCAAGCCGGAGTCGCTCAGGAGCGAACCGGAGCCGGCGATGCCGGAATTCGTGACGGCGGTCGGAGACGACAGCATCAGCCGTTTCGATGCTCCCCGCCGCCGCAAGGGCGGCAAGGGACGCGGTGGCAACCGTGGCGGCAGGCAGTCTCGTCCCGATGGAAGACAGAAACAGTCCGACGGCGGTCGCCGTCGTGCCGATTCGCCCAAATCAGCCAAAGTGGAGAAGTGATGCGGCGCACCCTCTTGCCGTTTCTTCTCTTCCTGTCGCTGTCGGGCTGCGAGCGTCCCGTCGAGACGGAAGTCTTCGTGAGCTCCGTCGATGCGGCTGACGGCGTGTATTCGTTCCCCGTGGACATGGAGGATTCTCTGTCCAGCTATGATTTCTGGTTTTACAGCCGGCTTTTTTCGGGGTCGCGTGGCAATCTTGAATTGCGCGTGAGCTGGATATCTCCTTCGGGGAGGTCTTTTTATGAGACTGTTTTCATGGAGAAGGTGGACTCCCGGGGCGTGCGCGAACTCTACAGGAGCGGAATGGTGCCGTCCGAGTACGGGGAGTGGAGGCTCAATGTCCGTCCGATTGATGCCGGGAAGGATTTTCTCGGTCTGGGTCTAATCAGCAGAAGGAACGATGGGGCACGATAAACTTCGGAAATTTGCGGAGAACGAGACGTTCTCCTGCCTGCTTCAGCCCTCTTCGCGGGAACTTCTCGAAGAGGGGTTCTTCAATCTTAAAGACCATCCGATAAAGGGGCGCTGGAGAGAGATGATGTTCCCGGACTGCCCGCCGGATGCCCCTCTGGTGCTGGAACTGGGCTGCGGAAAGGGGGAGTACACGGTCGATCTCGCTCTGCGCAATCCCTCCCGCGCCTATGTCGGAGTGGACATCAAGGGCGCCCGTCTCTGGAAGGGGGCCGGCAGGGTCACGCGCGAGCATATCTCCAATGCCGCCTTCCTGCGTACGAGGGTGGAGTTCATCACGGCTTTCTTCGCTCCGGGGGAGGTCTCCGAGATATGGCTGACTTTTTCCGATCCGCAGTTCCGCAGCGAAAATTCCCGCCTCACCTCGCCTCTTTTCCTTGAGCGCTACCGCTCCATGCTCAAGCCCGGAGGGCTAATCCGTCTCAAGACCGATTCGATGTTCCTGCATCGCTATACCCGCGCCGTCTGTGCGGTCAATTCTCTCGAAGTGCTTTCTTGCACGGAGGATCTCTACGGCTCCGAAGAAGATGCTTTGATCGAGCCGGAAGTGCGTGAGGTTCAGACTTTCTACGAGAAGCTCTTCCGCGAGCAGGGCTACGACATCACCTATCTTTCTTTCGTTATAGACCACGAGGGGCCTTTTGTCAGCCCCCGCGACCCGGAGGATTTCGACTCCGTCCGGTGGCGCAGCGTCGAGGGCCCGCGCCTGCTCTTCGGGCACGACTCCGCCGAGACCCGCCGCCAGAGGCTCAAGGCATCTTCGGAGAAGTAGGCTTTATACCTCTACCCAGTGGATTTTGACCCCGCTGCGTTCCATTCCCCGGAACCAGGTCATCTGGCGCTTGGCGAACTGGTGGATGGCGACGGCGAGCTTCTCGCGCATCTGCCCGTAGCTGAGCTGTCCCTGAAGATAGAGCGTGACGAACTTGTACTCAAGCCCATACGAAATCAGAGTCTCCGCCTTGACCCCGCTCTCCAGAAGACCCCGGATCTCCTCTATCATCCCCTCTTTGAGGCGGGTGTCGAGCCGGCGGTCTATCCGCTCATTTCGCACTTCGCGCGAGACGAGAGTCCCGATGAAGAAAGGGTGCTGCGGCAGGCCCTCGATGCAGTGTTCTCCCCGCTCCGCGCTCAGAGCCTTGCGGGAGGTGAAGTCGTAGCCGGCGGTGACGGAGTTGATGTACATCCCCGTGCCCCCGCAGAGTATCGGCACCATCCCGCGCGAACGGACATCGGCCCAGACGCGGCGGAAGTCCTGCTGGAACTGGAAGACGTTGTACTGCGCTCCCGCCGGCAGGATGTCGATGAGGTGATATGGGATGCCGTCGTATTCGCCAAGGTCCTTGCCCGTGCCGATATCCATACCTTTATATACCTGCCTGGAGTCGGCGGAGATGATTTCAGCGCCCTTGATGCTGTCCCCGTCCGTCATCCTGCCCGGACAGCCCTCGAAGAGGCCGAGCTGCACGCAGGCATCGATCTCTTTGGCGAGATTGACCGCGTAGCGCGTCTTGCCCGAGGCCGTGGGGCCGAGCACCACTATCAGATCCAGCTGTCCGTCAAGGTATTCGCGGGAGAGCGAGCCGAAGTCGATCTCCTCCGGTTCGGGCAGCTCGGCGATGACTGGTCTGCGTGCGGGCATGGTGATTATTCCCTTTCGAGTTCGCGCCGGATGTCCTTCTCCTTGATGCTGGCCCTCTTGTCGTACTCTTTCTTTCCCTTGGCCAGGGCTATGTGGACTTTGGCGTAGCCGTTGTCGGAGATATAGACCTTCGTGGCGACTATGGTGAGGCCCTTGGTCTTGACGGCCTGTGCAAGGTGGCGCAGCTCCCTCCCGGTGAGAAGCAGCTTGCGGTCACGCAGAGGCTCGTGGCTGCTCCAGGCCGAAGCCCAGAAGTAGGTCGCGACATTCATCCCGCGAAGATAGAGCTCCCCTCCGGAGAAGTAGCAATAGGCATCTTGAAGCGACGCTTTCCCGGCGCGGATGGACTTTATCTCGGTGCCCACCAGCACTATGCCGGCATCGTACTGCTCCAGGAATTCGTATTCGAAGGCGGCTTTCTTGTTGTTTATGTTGACCCTCGGGGCCTTGTCCCGTTTCATATCCCGAATTCTTTCTTGATAAGCTCCACGCTGTCGAGTTTCTCCCAGCCGAAGAACTGCATCCCGTCCTTGACATAAGGCTCGCGCCCGAAGTGTCCGTAGGCGGCGCAGGGTTCATAAATCGGGTTCTTGAGGGCGAAGCGCTCTATGATGGCCGCCGGGCGCAGGTCGAAGAGTTTCCCTATCCTGTCGGCGATGAAGGCGTCGGCCTCCTCTCCGCAACGGCCCGGGATGGCTGCGGTGCCGTAGGTGTCCACGAATATGCTCACGGGCTCAGCCACGCCGATGGCGTAGGATACCTGCACGAGACACTCTTTGGCCACTCCCGCCGCGACGAGGTTCTTGGCTATGTGCCTTGCCGCGTATGCAGCCGACCTGTCCACCTTGGACGGGTCCTTGCCGGAGAACGCTCCGCCGCCGTGGGCTCCACGTCCGCCGTAGGTGTCAACTATTATCTTGCGCCCGGTGAGGCCCGTGTCCCCGGCAGGGCCGCCGATGACGAACTTTCCGGTTGGGTTGACGTGCAGGATGAACTTGTCGTCGAAGAGGCGCGCCGTCTTTTCCGGAAGGGATGCTATCAGTCGCGGGATCACTATCTCGCGCACGTCTTTCTCGATGCGGCTGTGCATCTTCTCGTCGGAGCCGAAGTCGTCGTGCTGCGTGCTGAGAACTATGGTGTGCACGCGCAGCGGGCGGTGCCTCTCGGAGAATTCCACGGTGAACTGTGACTTCGCGTCCGGACGCAGGTAGGGCATCAGCTCCGGCTCATTGTGTCGGATGTCGGAGAGGACGACGAGCATCTTGTGGGCGAGGGACAGGGCGAGTGGCATATATTCCTGCGTGTCGATGCTGGCGTAGCCGAACATCATCCCCTGGTCTCCCGCCCCCTGCTCAAGAGGCTCGGAGCGCACCACGCCCCGGTTGATGTCCGCGCTCTGTTCGTGGATGGTGGAGATGATGCCGCAGGAGGAGGCGTCGAATCCGTATTCCGCCTTGGTGTAGCCTATCCTGCGGATGACGCGGCGGGCCACCCCGGGGATGTCCACGTAGGCGTCTTCACTGCGCACTTCCCCGCCGACTACCACGAGCCCCGCCGTGCAGAAAGTTTCGCACGCGACCTTGGCCTCCCTGTCCTGGCGGAGGAATTCGTCGAGAATTGCATCTGAAATCTGGTCAGCGACCTTGTCGGGATGACCTTCGGAGACTGACTCCGATGTAAAGAGATAGTTCATTTTTAGCATTTTTTATACGAGGTTGCAAGCATACAAATCTCTCCTCGTAGTTTTTCGCCGGCAAATATAACAATATTTTAACATATCGCAGGTCAAAATGTTTGGCTGATTGATACAGATACATTACCTTTGCGGCGAATTTTTCAGTAGTGGTAAAAGCGTTAGGGCATAATAATTACAATTTCGTATATTTGCGTGCGGAAAATCTATCACTTTATTATTATAAAACGGTATGAAACAAACAATCAAAAGCCTTTTGCTGTCTTTTGCGGCAATGCTTTTCGTTATCTCTGCTTCTGCACAGGTAACAACGTCCTCCCTGAACGGTAAGGTCACCGATTCAGCCGGAGAGGCTCTGCCGGGCGCGGCCGTGGTCGCTGTCCACACGCCTTCAGGTACACAGTACCATTCTATTGTCAACGCTGAAGGTCGCTATTTCATCAACGGTATGCGTGCCGGCGGTCCTTACACGGTGGAAGTAAGCTGTCTGGGTTACCAGACTGTCGCTTTCACCGACGTCACTCTTCAGCTCGCCGAGAGCTACCAGCTCGACGCCACCCTGAGCGATGACAAGGAGATGCTTACGGAAGCGGTTGTGGTTTCTACCGCAGCGACCAAGTTCGCCGTCGAGAAGACCGGTGCCGCGACCAACATCAACAACGCTCAGATCACCGCTCTTCCGACCGTCAGCAGGAGCATCACCGACGTGACGAGGCTCTCTCCTTACGGAGGCAACGGAATGTCGTTCGCCGGCTCTGACGGACGCACGGGCAACTTCACCGTGGACGGAGCCAACTTCAACAACAACTTCGGTCTCTCCGAGAACCTTCCGGGCGGCGGCAGCCCTATCTCCCTCGACGCCATCGAGGAGGTGCAGGTCGTGATTTCTCCGTATGACGTCCGCCAGACCAACTTCATCGGCGGCGGCGTGAACGCCATCACCAAGTCCGGTACCAACACCTTCAAGGGAACGGCCTACGTATATCACCGCAACGAGAACATGCGCGGTGACACCGTTGATGGCGAGACCGTCTCCGGAGCACGCGATACCGACCGCAACACCACCTACGGCTTCACTCTCGGCGGACCTATCGTCAAGAACAAGCTCTTCTTCTTCGTCAACTTCGAGTCTCAGAAGACTCCTACCGTAGCAAACTACTGGAGAGGTTCCGAGAACGGTATCGGCAACGCCGACGCCTATCTCTCCCGCACCACTCTGTCCGACCTTCAGAAGGTTTCGGATTTCGTGAAGACGAACTACGGCTATGACACCGGTTCATATACGGATTTCCCTGCCGACGAGAGCAACCGCAAGCTCCTTGCGCGCATCGACTGGAACATCTCCGACAAGCATCACCTCGCCCTGCGCTACAACTACACGCTCAACAAGGCCTGGAATGCTCCGAACTCATCTTCAATGGACGGCGGCTCCCGCTCCGCATACGGACGTACCTCCCTCTACGCGATGTCTTTCGCCAACTCGATGTACTCCCTTGACAATCTGGTGAACACCTGGTCTCTCGACCTCAACAGCCGTCTGAGCGACAAGCTCTCCAACCAGTTCCTCGCCACATATTCCAAGCTGGATGACATCCGCGGCACGAACTCTTCCGACTTCCCGTTCATCGACATCATGGACAACGGCAAGATGAGCCCTGACGGGACGGCTGCCGCCGACGGGACCAACACCTACATGGCTCTCGGATACGAGCTCTTCACCTGGAACAACGGCGTCCACAACAACGTGCTCAACATCAAGGACGACCTCACCTACTACTACGGCAACCACAAGATTGTGGGCGGCATCAGCTACGAGTACCAGATGGCCGACAACTCCTACATGCGCAACGGTACCGGTTACTACAGATACAATTCCGTCGATGACTTCCTTGCCGGAGCTGCTCCGGCCATAGTCTGCCTCACTTACGGCTACAATGGCGAGGAGAATCCTGCCGCCCGCGTGCGTTTCAACAAGCTGGGCGTATATGCTCAGGACGACTGGTCAGCCACCGACAGGCTCAAGCTCACCTACGGCCTCCGTATCGACGGCCTCTTCTTCGACAACTCCGACCTGATGACCAATCAGGCGATCTACGACCTTGACTACGACGGCAGGCACATCGACACCGGCAAGTGGCCGGACAGCAGCCTCACCTTCTCCCCTCGTGTAGGTTTCACCTGGGATGTGCTCGGAGACAAGAGCCTCAAGGTTCGTGGCGGTACCGGTCTCTTCTCGGGACGTCTTCCTCTCGTGTTCTTCACCAACATGCCTACCAACTCCGGTATGGTTCAGTACCAGGCCAAGCTCAACGCCACCGGCGCCAGCGGAGGAACCAAGACCGACATGGCACAGTTCGCCGGCAAGATTCTTACCCGCAACGAGCTGAAGAACAAGCTTATCTCCATGGGATATCCTGATACCATCTCACCTGAGCAGGGCACCGCTCCATCCGAGATTTCTGCGGTTGACCCGAGCTTCAAGATGCCTCAGGTATGGAAGACCTCCCTCGCATTCGACTATGCGTTCCCGACTTCCTTCCCGTTCTCTGTGACCGCCGAGGGAATCTTCAACAAGACGATCAACGGCGTATGCCTTACGGACTGGAGCATCAAGGGAACCGAGGGATTCGCGAGGTTCAACGGCGCTGACAATCGCGCCCTCTACCAGGACTACAAGCTCACCTATGTCAATGCTGCGGGCAAGACTGTCAATATGCCTAACGCATACGTACTTGAGAACACCAGCAAGGGATACGGCTACTCCGCCAACGTCACGGTCAACATGCGTCCTGTCGAGGGGCTCAGCCTCATGGCCGCCTACACCCACACGGTGTCCAAGGAGCTGACCGGCATGCCGGGAAGCAATGCTTCATCCGTGCTCAACTACATGGCCACCGTCAACGGTCCTAACGACCCGGGTCTTCACAGCTCCGAGTATGTCACCCCTGACCGTGTAGTGGCTTCTCTCACCCACGATGACAAGTCCGGCAACCACTTCAGCTTCATCTATGAGGCTTGGAGGGGCGGATACAACTACTCCTATATGACCGTCAATGACATCAACGGCGACGGCTACAACTACGACTCCATCTACATCCCTACCGACGAGCAGGTTGAGAGCAACGAGTTCCGCTTCGTCAGCGAGGACGACCGTGACCGCTTCATGGCCTTTGTCCACAATGACAGCTACCTCAGCAAGCATCAGGGAGAGTATGCGGAGGCCTACAGCGTTTATTCGCCTTGGGTTCACAGACTCGACTTCAGCTACAAGCACGATTTCAAGGTCAATGTGGCCGGCAGCACCAACACCCTGCAGCTCAGCTTCGATGTCAAGAACCTGCTCAACCTCTTCAATTCCAGCTGGGGCGTGAGCAAGTACATGAACTCCGCTCTCGGCAGCGGCCGCATCCTCAAGTATGAGGGCGTTGATGCCGACGGCTATGCAACCTTCTCCACCGCCGCCGCTTACGGCGCCGACACTCAGACTTTCGTGCCGTATCACGCCATCGGCCAGTGCTGGTACGCTTCAGTGGGTATCAAGTATATGTTCAACTAATACAACATCGTAGGATATGAAACTCAAATATATAATCACTGCGCTTCTGGCGACGGCCGCTCTCGCGACATCTTGCCAGGAAGACATCGAGAGACATCTCTCCGAGGTTCAGGTGTCGTCATCCTATGTGGCGATTCCTGCGGCGGGTGGCACCACGACCATCACTGTCACGGCCACCGACGAGTGGGCCATCGAGAATATTCCGAGCTGGCTTAGCGTTTCTCCGAATTCCGGAGCTGCCGGCGAGACGCAGGTCTCTTTCGCGGCTTCTGCCGCCACCTCCACCAATGAGGCCACCGTGCGCCTCAGTTGCAGCGGCAAGATCCAGGAGGTGAATGTCCTCCAGCAGACCGAGAAGGTGGATCTTCCTATCTCCACCTGCAAGGAAGTCAATTCCGGCTCAGACGGAGTGACCTACCGTGTCAAGGGTTCCGTGACCCGGATCGCCAACACCACCTATGGCAACATGTATGTCAGTGACGGCACCGATGAGGTTTACGTATATGGAACTCTCGATGCCAGCGGCGCGGAGAAGAACTTCTTGAGCCTCGGTATTGAAGTCGGCGACATCGTCACCATCGAGGGCCCGAGAAAGACCTACAGCGGGACGATTGAGCTTGTCAACGTGAGCGTAATCGCCATAGAGAAGTCGCTTATCAAGGTGGACAGCGTCGATCCAGAGTCAGCCGAGCTTCCTATGGAGGGCGGATCTTTCGCCGTCACTCTCACCAACAAGGGAGAGGGCGTGAGCGTGAGCGTTCCTGCGGATGCCAAGTCCTGGCTCTCCATCGAGGGCATCTCAACCTCCGGGAACGAAACCGTGGTCAAGTTCGAGGCCGCTGCCAATGAGGGCGGCGACCGCGAGACGACCCTGAGTTTCACCACCACCTCCAACGGCAAGGAATACAGCGCGTCAACCTCACTCTCCCAGAAGGGAGCCATCGTCGAGGCCACTGTCGAGGAGTTCCTTTCGGCCGAGGAGAGCAGCGTGCAGTATCGCGTCTCCGGAGTCGTGACCAAGATTTCCGCCAGCAGCAAGTACCACAATGCCGACATCACCGTATCTTCCGGAGATTTCGCGCACAGCGTGCTGCTCTATCGTGCGGTGACCGCGGAGGGCAATATAGAGGACCTCGGCATCAAGGTGGGCGATATCGTCACCGTAGTCGGCAAGAGGAGTTCCTACAACGGCGCCGCCCAGATGGCAGCCGGCGGACTGTGTGAGAATGTCAAGACCTACGCTGCGGCTTCGGTTGCAGAGTTCCTTGCGGCTGCGAACGGTGAAGAGTATGCCGTCAGCGGCGAGATCACCAAGGTCGAGAGCCTCAGCCCTAAGTCCAAGTACAACAATGTCAACATCACCATCAAGGATGGCGACAACACTCTCTATCTCTACCGTGTGACCACCTTCGACAAGTCTGATGTCGCGGTTCTCAATCCTGAGGTCGGCGGCACTATCACCGTCGCAGGCAAGAGGGGTGAGTACAACGGCGCCGCCCAGATGGCCTCCGGCGGAGTTGTTCTCGCCTACACCGCTCCTGCGGAGGACGGCGGCGAGGAGTAATTGACCCCATCGTGCCGGGCATCCCGGCATCATATACCATAGGCAGTCCGGCGGCACCCCCGCCGGACTGTTTGCATTAGAAGAAAAATCACTAACTTTGTCGGTTAGGGAAAAACAACAAGCAATTCATACGACAATGAAAGCAAGATATCTTTTAGCAATCATCGCGGCAGCCGCGACATCCCTCGCAGCCTGCCAGAAATCCGAAGACCTCGGCCCGGAAAAGGTCGAGATAGATACTGAGTCCGCCATCGAAATTCCGGCGGAAGGCGGGGAGTTCACCGTCAATCTCACAGCCACGGTGGACTGGGCGCTTCAGGGCTATGACTCCGGTGTGCAGCAGTGGCTCAGCATCTCTCCCGAGAGCGGCAAGGCTTCGGCAGGCGCGCAGTCCATCGTCATCAGAGCCCTCCGGAACGAGGGCGTGGAGCGCAGCGCCAACATCGTATTCTACGGCAACATCCTCTGCAAAGCCCCTCTCACTATCACGCAGAAGGGTTCGATAGAGAACGGCGGCACCCTCGCCAACCCGTATAACGCAGCGGCCGCCAATGCCAAGTGCGCGGAAATCGGTGCCACGGCCAGCACGGAAGACTACTATGTCAAGGGCAAGATATCTTCAATCAAAGAACTTGACACCACCACATACGGCAACGCGACATTCTATATCTCCGATGGCGGCACCACGACGGAAGAACAGTTCTGTGTCTATCGTGCGTACTATCTCAACGGAGACAAGTTCACCTCATCCGACCAGATCAAGGTCGGCGATGAAGTGGTGGTCAAAGGAAAACTCATCAATTATAAAGGCAACACCCCCGAACTCAATCAGGGCGGCCAGATTGTGAGCATCAACGGCTCATCCTCCTCCGACGGCGGTGATGAGGACGAGAAAGTGGAGGAGCCGACCTCCGCAGTCAAAGTGAGCATCAAGGAATTCCTCGCGAAGCAGGTCAACACCACCGACTGGTATGAGCTTAGCGGAAAAATCACGGGCATCGCAAAAGCCGAGTACGGCAACATCACCATCGAGGACGAAACGGGCAGCGTATATGTCTATGGTGTGGTCAAGGCCTGGGCTGACGGCAAGAACGACAAGTCGTTCGAGTCCATCGGGCTCAAGGAGACCGATGTGGTGACCATCTGGACTCTCCGCTCGGAATACAACGGCACCCCTCAGGCCGGCGGCACCCCTCCTGCCATCTACAAGTCCCACGTGGCCGGAGCCGGAGTGACATACCCTGCGGGTTCGGTGGTGCTCAAATTCCCGGATGACAACAACGAGAACAACAAGGTCAGCGACTACGCCAAGACCTGGACGGCCAAAATCGGCTCCAACGAGTTCTCCATCACCAATTTCAACAACAACAACTGGGGCTGGTCCTACATCAAGTGCGGCTCTAAAAAGACGGCTTCTGTGGCGAGCATCTTCACCGCCACTCCTGTCGCGGTCAAACTCACCAAGCTGCTGCTTACCGTCGATGCATACAATGCCGATTATGTGAATTCGCTGACGTGCAATGTCTATAGCGATGCCGCCAAGAGCGTCAAAGTATTATCCAAGACTGCGTCCGACCCTAAGGCCGGCACCGTGGAATTCGCAATCGACGCCGACAAGCAGGCCGCCGGACTCTACTACGAAATCGTGTTTGACTGCAAGCAGTCAAGCGCCAACGGAACGGTCCAGGTATCCAAGGTAGTTTATTTTGCGGCTGAGTAAAAAACTCATCAGTCTTGCTGTGGCGACGCTTTCGCTGCTGCCCATAATCTCCTGCGGCGGTACGCAGGGGACTGTGGAGCAGGGCGAAGTGCTTCTGACCGTGCCCGACTCCGCTTTGGGGTCGGCCTCCGGACAGCAGTTCATCAGGCTCACGGCTTTCTCCTCCTGGACTTTGAGTCTCGACTTCTCAGATTCGCAGGAGAGCTGGGCGAGCGTGGATAAGACATCCGGCAGCGGCAACGCCTCCGGGATAGTCCTCTCCTGGGAGGAGAACTCCGGGGAGAGCGCGCGCAGCTGCACCCTGCGTCTGGAGTGTTCCGGCAAGGAGTCGAGCGTCACGCTCAAGCAGAGCGGCAAGGATGCCGTCCCCGAGCCTGACCCGCAGCCTTCTGCTGATGCCGGATGGCTGGAGCTTCCGGCCCTGAGCGACGAGAGCCTCGAGTTCTACAGTCACGATATGACGGTCTCCGGCAAGAAGATGCGCAACTACTCCTTCTTCTACGACAAGGAGGCCAAGCTCTCGTTCTGCGTGGTTTACCCCCTCAACAAGGGACTTATCGGCTCGGGAAGCCGCACCAATGCCTGGGGATACGACCCTCTGCTGCCCTCTGAAGACCAGCCTTGCATCTACAGCGCTTTTTCGTCAGCTTATCAGCGCGGACATCAGCTGCCTTCCGCCGACAGATTGAGCGCCAACGTCTCCACTTTCTACTTCACCAATATGACTCCCCAGCGCGGCGTGCTCAACGAAAGGGCGTGGGCGACTCTCGAAGGGAAAGTCAGAGGCTGGAGCTACCAGATGGACACCCTCTATGTGGTGACGGGCGCGGACTACAAGTCCTCCACCGAATACGCCTACGACAACCTCGGAGCTGCGGTCAGAGTCCCGGTCGGCTATTTCAAGGCCCTGCTCGGCTACAAGAAGAGCGGCAGCATAGGGGCCGCCACCGGAGGCTACGTCGGCATAGCGTTCTATTTCAAGCATCAGGAGTACTCCGATGATGCCATAATGTCCACGCAGTCGATGACCATCGATGCTCTGGAGGATCAGCTCGGAGGAGTGGACTTCTTCTGTAATCTTCCCGACAAGATCGGCGCGGAGAAGGCCGCCGCCGTCGAATCCGCAGTCGACAGCTGGTGGAAAAGCAATTAGGATGAAAAAGATACTTTACATATTCGCCCTGCTTCTCGTGTGCCTGAGCGCAGGAGCGCAGAAGCACAGCTATGTCATCGGCTTCTACAATGTCGAGAACCTCTTCGACATCTACGACGACCCGGTCAAGAACGACGACGAATTCCTGTCCGACGGCAGTTACAAGTGGACGCAGACCAAGTACGACAAGAAGATCAACAATATCGCCCGCGTCATCAAGGCCATGAAGGAAGACAACGGAGTCTTCCATACCATACTGGGACTCAGCGAAGTGGAGAACCGCCTCGTGGTGGAGGACCTGGTGTCCGCAGCCGACATCGCGGCCGCCGACTATCAGATAGTCCACTACGACAGCCCCGATCAGAGGGGCATAGACGTGGCGCTGATCTACCGTCCGGACCAGTTTACATATCTGGACAGCGAGTCGATTCCGTTTTCGTTCGAAGGCTCCGAAGTCCCGATTACTCTCACTGAGGCCGAGCAGGAGCAGTTCCGCACCCGGGACATCCTGATGGTGCACGGGACCATCGAAGAAGAGCATTTCGCATTCTATGTGGCCCATCTCCCCTCCCGTGTCGGAGGCAAGGGGGGCGATCTGAGGTCTCTGGGGGCTGAAATTATCTATAAACATTCGCAGATGATGCAGCAGAAATATCCCGGAATCAAGATTGTGGTGATGGGCGATATGAACGACAACCCCACCGACGAGAGCATCGCGCTGTGGCTGCACGGCAAGGGCGACATCAAGGACGTGGGACAGGGCGACTTCTTCTCTCCCTTCACCCGTATGCTCGCCGACGGTTACGGTTCGCTTGCCTATCAGGGCACATGGAACATCTATGATATAATACTTGCCAACTACAACCTCGCGGCGGCCCCGGACGGAGGTCTGCAGATTCGCAAGATTCATCGCAAGGGCTATTATGGACGGGTGTTCAAGAAGCCGTTCATGACTCAGCAGAGCGGGCAGTACAAGGATACGCCGTTCCGTACATTCTCCAACGGAGCCTTTATCGGAGGCTACTCGGACCACTATCCAACTTACATAGTAATAGGTAAATAATGAAAAAGATACTCTTATTTTCACTCTCTCTGCTGCTCTCGCTGAGTGCGGCCGCCCAGGGTTTAGGCGGCGGGGTCAAGGCCGCAGTCGTCAGTCGCGGCGACCGCATCCCGGTCAGTGGGGCGAAGGTGGAGATATTCGGCGCTGATGCTTATTCGCGCAGTCTGACCACCGGCGCTGACGGACTCTTCCTCTTCGAGTCGCTCGCCGACGGCAATTATTCGCTCAAGATTTCCGCTCCGGACTTCCTGCCGGCGCAGGTCAATGTGACAGTCGAGGACGGCAAGCTGCGCGACCTGATGTTCGTCACCCTCTCGCGCAGCATACGGGGGGAGGATGCCGACGCGTCCAGCTTCGCCGAGTTCGACCTCGACGACAGCGGGTATTCCGACGCTCCGACCATACTTTTCAGCTCCAACGATGTCTATACCAGCGTGGCGGGCTACGCCTTCAGCGCCGTACGCTTCAAGAACAGGGGTTACGACTCCGAGAGCCAGGATGTCTATCTGGCCGGCGTGCCGCTCAACGACGCGCTCACGGGCTATTCTCCATATTCCCTCTGGACGGGCCTCAACGAGGCAATGCGCTCCAAGGATTCCACGATAGGACTCGAGACTTCGGATTTCGGCAACGGCCGTTACAACGGACTCACCAACATCGCCGCCGTGCCTGGAGCGGTGCGCACGGGATGGAGATTTTCCGTTCTCTCGAATTCCGCCCTCTACAGGCTCCGCCTGATGGCCTCCTATGCCTCCGGCGAGCTGGACAACGGCTGGTCCTACGCCTTCAACGTCTCTACCCGTCTGGGCGGCAACGACTGGGTTGAGGGAGTCTATTACCGTGCCATTTCCGCCTATGCCGGTGTGAGCAGGAAGTTCTCCGACGAGCACAGGCTTTCCCTCATCGCTTTCGCGGCCCCGGGGGAGAGGGGTGCGCAGAACGCTTCCACGCAGGAGGTCTATGACCTTATGGGCGACAATATGTACAACTCCAACTGGGGCTACCAGAACGGACGCGTGCGCAACTCGCGCGTGCGCAGGACTTTCGAGCCGGTGGCCGTGCTGAAATACGACTACACCCCGGGCGAGGAGTTCAGCGCCACGGCGGCCCTGCTCTACCGGGGAGGCTACAACGGCTACACCGCTCTCGACTGGTACGACGCCCAGGATCCGCGTCCGGACTACTACCGCAACCTTCCGTCCTACTACTATCTGGAGGACAGCGACTACAACCGCACCAACGAGGAGAAGGCCGAGTGGGCCCGCTATTCCTGGACGCACCACACTTCCGCGATGGCCAACTACCAGCATCTCAACTGGGACCGCCTCTACAATGTCAACTATGCGAGCGAAGGCGGGCGCAGCAAATACGCTCTCGAAGAGCGTCGCGTGGACCAGGACGACCTCAACCTTGTGGCAAGCCTCAAGTGGCTGCCCGTCAATGACATAGTTCTTCGCGCCGGCGCGAATTTCAAAATCAACAGGACGGAGAACTACAAAAAGCTCAACGACCTCCTCGGAGGGAAGTACTATCTCAACATCGACTCTTTCGCCGAGCGCGACTTCGCTTCCAACGAAGCCCTCGTGCAGAACGACCTCGACTACTTCTTCTCTCACGGCAACACTGCGGAGCAGATTGCGCAGGGCGGCAAGTACGGCTACGACTATCTCGCGCAGATACGCCGCGCAAAGATTTGGGCCAACGGTACTTACGCTCGCGGGCCTCTGACCCTCGGGCTCTCCGGGGATCTTGGCTATGAGGCTTTCTGGAGAGACGGTCTCGTGCGTAAGGGCCTCTTTGCCGGACTCGATGACAATGGCAATGAAATCAGCTACCAGGGCCGCGTGCTGACGAGCTACGACAGCAATGGCAAAGTGATTAGCTCCAAGGGCAAGTCCGACGTCAGCCGCTTCGTCACCGGAGCGGTCAAGTTCGGCGCGTCATACGACCTCAAGGCCGGACACAGGTTCTCTCTCAACGCGGGCTGGTTCAACGACGCCCCTACATTCAGCCAGGCTTTCATCTCCGCCCGCACCCGCAACTCCCTCGTGGACGGACTCACGACAACCAAGACCCTCTCCGCCGATGTCAGCTACCAGTACAGCGGCACCGACGGGGTCAATCTCAGGGTGACGGGATTCTACACCGGCATCAGGGACCGGAGCGACGTGATGAGCTTCTATGACGACTCGCAGAACTCGTTCACCAACTTCGCGATGACAGGCATCGACCAGCGCCATATAGGAGTGGAGTTCGGAGCCAAGATGCCTCTCTTCGTCAGCGGCCTCAGCGCCAGCGCGGTGGTGAGCTACGGAGAGTACTGCTACACCAGCAACCCGCACATGGTGCAGACCGTGGACAACAGTGCCGAGATTATCCGTGACGCGGAAGTCCCTTACTGGAAGAGCCATCCGGTCTATAAAATCGCCGGCTACGGCGATGACGGCAGCCCGATCTACGACCTGGATGTCAACGGCAATTACATAATCACCGGCTGGCAGCAACACTATGTGCCTTCCACCCCTCAGCTCGCCACCGAACTCGCGCTCAACTACCGCACTTCAAGCTACTGGTTCTTCGAGCTCAACGGCCAGTATTTCGCAAAGACATACCTTGATATGAACCCGCTCTACAGGACGAGTTTCGCCTGCAGCGGCGGCGACGGGGTCGAGACTCCTCAGGAAGTCGGGTATATGGCCTCCCAGGAGGAGTTCAACCCGTATTTCCTGCTCAATTGCAGCGTCGGCAAGAGCTGGTACATCAAGCGCAAGTACAACTTCGGCTTCTCTGCGGAAGTCAAGAATATGCTCAACAACCGCTCTGTCCGCACCGGCGGCTACGAGCAGACGCGCCTGATAAGCAGCTACGGCAAGGACCGTTACTATCGTTTCGACCCTAAGTATTTCTATATGCAGGGGGCCAATTATATGTTGAATCTCTATTTCAGATTCTAGCACAGTATGAAAAAGTCACTTATCATCACAATATTCGCGTCCGTTCTCGTCCTCTGCTCGTGCGAGAGCCTCAGGGAGGAGTTTCAGCCGGTAGCCCCGGGCGGATACGACAACCCCGACAAGGTGCAGCCTGTCAAGATGACGGCCACCCACACGATAGCGCAGCTCGCGTCCAGGTACAAGACCGGCTCGCCCTGGGTGATGGACGAGAACATCGTCATCTCCGGCGTAGTCAGCACCACCGACCGTCCCGGCAACTTCTACAAGAGCTTCTACATCCAGGACGAGACCGGCGGAATCGAGATCAAGGTCGGCAAGAACGGCCTCTACAACGACTACAAGCAGGGCCAGAGGATCTATGTGGACTGCCGCGACCTGTGCCTTGGAATGTACGGCTACAAGAGCAACTACGGCAACGGCATGGTACAGATAGGCTTCAAGGACCCTTCCGGGGAATACGAGACTTCGTATCTGGAGTCCACCCTGCTCATCGACACCCACATCTACAGGGGGGAAGTCGAAGGAGTGCCGGCCCCTGCACTGCTGTCCGAGAGTCAGATACCGGGCGACAACGACACGCAGAGTACAAACTCCAATGTCGGCAGGCTCGTCACCATCAAGAATCTCTACTACGGCTGGTACGACACCCGCTATAGCGAGAACAACGAGGCGTTCGTGCTTCTCTACCTTGACTCCAACAAGGACAAGGACCTCTCCTCCAACCGCATCTTCATCTCCGGCGAGGATACGGGAATCACCACCTGGGCCATGTCCAAGGCCCGGATGAGCGAATATCTCCTCTCCGGCATCTGGGACGACGTCCTGATAGGCAACGCCAACGACCAGACCTACGGCACGGTGGGAGACCACAGGGTCGTGGATGCCGCCGGCAAGGTGTCGTATCCGGACATCGAGAAGGCCGCCGGCTCCGTGAGCCAGTACTTCTCCACACAGAAGGGAGGCGGCGGAGTCTGCGTGCAGATCCGCACCAGCGGATATTCCAAGTTTGCCGACACCGAAATCCCGGAAGCCGTGCTGAAGGGCGAGAAATCCATCAACGTCACCGGCATACTCTCCCTCTACCAGGGCAAGGTGCAGATGGTCGTGAACAGCATCGACGACATCGAAATCAACGAATAACAATATGAACAAAGTCCTTTCAATCGCAGCAATCGCAATAGCAATGACAGCCTGCAGCAGAACAAATCCATTCCTCACGGAGTGGGACACCCCTTACGGAATCCCTCCGTTCGACAAGATTCAGACATCAGACTATATCCCGGCAATCAAGGCCGGTATCGAAGAGCAGAACGCGGAGATCGAGGCCATCGTCTCCAATCCGGACATCCCGACGTTCGACAACACCATCGCCCCGCTGGAGCTCTCCGGGCGCACGCTCAGCAGGGTGCAGGGCGTGCTGTTCAATGTCAGCGAAACTGACCGCAGCGACGCTCTGGACGCAGTGCAGGAGGAGGCCATCCCGATGCTCAGCGCCCACAGCGACAACATCTCTTTCAACAAGGCCCTCTACAAGAGAGTGGCCGCAGTCTATAATGCCGACCAGTCCGCCCTCAGCAGAGAGCAGCAGATGGTGCTTAAGAAGCTCTACGACGGCTTCGAGCGCGAGGGCATCGGCCTCCCGGAGGAGGAGCAGGCAAAGCTTCGCGAAATCAACTCCCGCATGGCCGAGCTCACCCAGAAGATAGGCAACAACATCCTCGCGGAGTCCAACGCGTTCAGCGAGAAGTTCGGATTCAGCGTCTCATCCTATCCCGACAAGATGACCTCCACCGAGGACCGCGAACTCCGCCGTCAGTACAACGAGGCCTACACTTCCCGTGGACACCACGGCAACGCCAATGACAACAGCGCGCTCATCCTCGAGCTCGTAGATCTTCGCACCCGCAAGGCGAACATTCTCGGCTACTCTTCTTCCGCCGCCTATACCCTTTCCGACAAGATGGCCGCGACCCCTCAGACCGTGGACAACTTCCTTGGCGGAATCATGAAGGCCGCCGTCGCGAAGGCGAAGGCCGAACTTGCCGACATGCAGAAGATCATGGATCAGGACATCAGGGACGGCAAGCTCCCGACAGGGTCGAAGATAGAGCCGTGGGACTGGTGGTACTATGCGGAGAAAGTCCGCAAGGCCAAATATGACCTCGACGAATCCGTCACCAAGCCGTATTTCAAGATAGACAACGTCGTGAACGGAGTGTTCATCGCCGCCAAGACTCTCTACGGGGTCAATATGGAGAAGCTCGAAGGCGTACCTTCATACAATCCCGAGAAGGTCACCACCTACAAGGTAAGCGCCGACGACGGGTCTCTGATCGGCATCTTCACCACCGACTACTTCCCTCGCGCCAGCAAGAGGGGAGGGGCGTGGATGAACAACATCCGCGAGCAGTATGTTGACGCTCAGGGCAATGACATCCGCCCTATCATCGTCAACGTCGGCAACCTCTCAGAGTATCTCAGCATAGACGAGGTTCAGACCGTGTTCCACGAGTTCGGTCACGCGCTGCACGGACTCCTGACCAAGTGCACTTATCCTTCCGTCAGCGGAACCAACGTGACCCGTGACTTCGTCGAGATGTTCTCCCAGTTCAACGAAAACTGGGCCTTCCAGCCGGAACTCCTCGCGCAGTATGCCAAGAACGATAAGGGCGAGGTGATTCCGTCCGAGCTGGTGGAGAAAATCAACAACGCCCTCAAGTTCAACCAGGGCTTCATGACCACCGAACTCTGCGCCGCATCGATGCTCGACATGAAGTGGCACGAGCTTGGCAGTGTGGAGGGTGTTGACATCGACGCGTTCGAGAAGAAGGTCGCTTCGGAGATCGGTCTCATCCCCGAGATCACTTTCCGCTACCGCAGCACCTACTTCAACCACATCTTCGGAGGCAGCGGCTACAACTCGGGTTACTACGGCTACCTCTGGGCCGAGGTGCTCGACAAGGATGCGTTCAGCATCTTCGAGGCCTCCCCTGACGGAGTGTGGGACCTCGCACTTGCGAAGAAATTCAAGGAGACCTTCCTCGAAAAGGGCGGCTCCGAGGAGCCTATGGAGCTCTTCAAATCTTTCACCGGGCGCGAGCCGGATTCGGCTGCGATGCTTCGCGGAAGAGGCTTGATTGACTAATTCAAGAAAATTATGGATAATAAGAAAGTACTTTTGATGATACTTGACGGTTGGGGCGAGGGTCGCCACGACCATTCGAACGCGATATATTCCCAGGGGGCTCCCTATATCGACCGTCTGCGCGAGAGATATCCCTTCTCTCACCTCCAGGCCTGCGGCGAATACGTGGGTCTGCCGGCCGGACAGATGGGTAACTCCGAGGTGGGCCACACCAACCTCGGCGCAGGACGTGTCATATATCAGGACCTGGTCAAGATAAACATCGCGTGCCGCGAACACAAACTCTTGGGTAACAATGAGATAAAGGCCGCCTATGACTATGTGAAGAAGAGCGGGAAGAAGCTGCATTTCTTCGGTCTCTGCTCTCATGGCGGGGTGCATTCATCTCTTGACCACCTCTACGAGTTCCTCTCCGTGGCAAAGCAGGAAGGTCTCGACAAGGTCTTTGTACACTGCTTCATGGACGGGCGCGACACCGACCCGCACAGCGGTCTGGGTTTCGTCAAGGAGCTGGAGGAGAAGATGGCGCAGACCACCGGCAAGGTGGCTTCCGTCTGCGGAAGATTCTACGCGATGGACCGCGACAAGCGCTGGGCGCGCGTCAAGGAGGCGTACGATATGCTTGTGGAGGGCAGGGGCGCTCAGTTCGGCTCCGCCACCGAGGCCATTCAGTCCTCGTATGATGCTGACATCACCGATGAATTCATCAAGCCGGCCGTCATCACGAAGGACGGCTCCCCGCTTGCCAAGGTGGAGGAGGGCGACGCCGTCATCTTCTACAACTTCCGCAACGACCGCGCCCGCGAGCTCACTGCGGTTCTCACCCAGAACGACATGCCGGGAGAGGGGATGCACACCCTCCCTCTCTATTACTGCTGCCTCACCCCTTACGACGCTTCTTTCAAGGGAGTGCACGTCCTCTTCGACAAGGAGGATGTCAAGGACACCCTCGGAGAGGTCGTATCCAAGGCCGGGAAGCGTCAGCTGCGCATCGCCGAGACTGAGAAATACGCCCACGTGACCTTCTTCTTCAACGGAGGCCGGGAGGAGCCTTTCGAGGGCGAGGACCGGATACTCGTCAACTCTCCGAAGGTGGCGACCTACGATCTCCAGCCGGAGATGAGCGCCGTGGAGGTGACCGACAAGCTCTGCGCGGCCATCCGCAGCGAAAAGGAGGATATGATCATCCTCAACTTCGCCAACGGTGACATGGTCGGGCATACCGGGGTCTATGGGGCCATCTGCAATGCCGTGGGCTGCATCGACGGCTGTGTCGAGGCCGTGGTTACCTGTGCGCTTGCGCATGGCTACGTGGTGCTGCTCACCGCGGATCACGGGAACGCCGATCATGCCGTCAACGAGGACGGCACTCCGAACACCGCTCATTCGCTCAATCCGGTGCAGTTCATCGTGATAGGGGCCGGAGACGAGGTGAAGAGCGTCAAGGACGGGGCTCTGTGCAATGTCGCCCCGACCATACTCAAACTGATGGGTATCCCTCAGCCGGAAGCGATGACGGCGGAACCTCTCATATAGAGGGGGATGTATAAATTCGCACCTATACTCAAGACTTTGATTTGGGGCACCGAGAACTGGGTTCTCTCCGGTGTCCCCGGATTCGAGTCGGTGGTTTCGGACGGCCCGGACAAGGGTCGGACGCTCACCGACATCTACGGTTCCGACTTTCCTCTGCTCATCAAGTTCATCGATGCGCAGAAAGATCTCAGCATTCAGGTTCATCCCGGCGAGGAGCTGGCGCAGAAGCGTCACTCGTGCCACGGCAAGTCGGAGATGTGGTATATCATCCGGGCCGAGGCCGGAGCGAAGCTCATCAGCGGATTCAGCAGGAAGATAAGCCCCCGGCAGTATGAAGAACTTGTCCGGCGCAATGATTTCGCCTCGGTTCTCTCCATCCATGACGTCAGCGCGGGGGACGTGTTCTACATTCCCTCCGGACGGGTGCATTCCATCGGGGCCGGATGTTATCTTGCAGAGGTGCAGCAGACATCCGACATCACGTACCGCGTCTATGACTACAATCGTCCGGGGCAGGACGGGAAGCCTCGGCATCTCCATGTCGAGGAGGCCAAGGAAGCCATTGACTATGAGGTATATGCTGATTATAGAACACATTATGAAGCCCATAAGGACAGGGAGGTGACCCTTGTGAGCTGCCCTTATTTCAGGACGGGCCTTCTGGAGCTTGACGCTCCTTTCGGGCGCGGATTCGGCGCTGAGAGCGACTTCGCGGCGCTTGTCTGCATGGAGGGGGACTGCGTGGTCAGGACCGGCGGGGCGTCCGAGGAACTCAAGGCGGGGGAGGCGCTCCTGCTGCTCTCTTCCGAGGGGGAGTTCCGCATAGAGCCTTCCGGCAGCGTCAAGCTGCTGGTGGCCGAAAAGTAAGAAGCTAAAACAGCTTCTAAGTTATAGAACAGACGTATGGATAAGAAAAACAATAGAAGAAACAGCAGAAATAGAGGCAGGAACTCCCGTTCCGCGTCCCGCAGGGTGTACCCCCAGTGTACGGGGACGGTCCAGATGACAAGGGAAGGCTTCATCTTCGTCATTGTGGACGGGGAGGAGGATGACATTTTCGTCAAGGCCTCCAAGACCCGCCACGCTCTCAACGGGGACAAGGTCCGGGTGGCTGTCACCCGCGAGAAGGGCAAGGACTCCGACAAGCGCCGCGAAGGCGAGGTGGTCGAGATTTTGGAACGCTCCGCCAAGCCCTTCGTCGGCATACTCCACACGGTGGGGGATCAGGCCTGGGTGCTGATGCAGAGCCGTTCCATGCCTTACGATATCAGCATCGACGCGCAGGAGGCCTCGCGTCTCGGAGCTAGGTCCGGGATGAAGGTCGCAGCGGTGGTCGACCGCTGGGACCGCAGGGAGCCGTGCCCGTCCGGACATATCACCGACGTGCTCGGGGAGCCGGGCAAGAACGACACCGAGATGCACGCCATTCTCGCCGAGTTCAATCTTCCGTACCGTTTCGAGCCGGAGGTGGAGAACGCCGCCGACCTCATTTCGGAAACGATCACTCCGCAGGACTTGGAGGGCCGCAGGGACTTTCGGGACACTCTGACTTTCACCATAGACCCGAAGGACGCCAAGGATTTCGACGACGCCCTGTCGTTCAGGAAACTGGACAACGGCAATTTCGAAGTGGGCGTGCATATCGCCGACGTGTCCCATTACGTCAAACCCGGCACTCCGGTGGACAAGGAGGCCCGTGACAGGGGTACTTCCGTCTATCTGGTCGACCGCACGGTGCCGATGCTTCCCGAGAAGCTCTGCAACAAGCTCTGCTCCCTGCGGCAGGACGAGGAGAAGCTGACCTTCTCCGCCGTGTTCGAGATAAGCCCCCGGGCTGATGTCAAATCCAGCTGGATAGGCCGCACCGTGATACGTTCCGACAGACGCTTCACCTATGAGGAGGCGCAGGAGTATATCGAAGCCGGCACCGTTCCTCAGGGAGATGCTCTCGCTGAGGCTGTCCTGACGCTCAATGATCTATCTCTCAAGCTCAAGGCCAAGGCCCGCCGGGCCGGGGCCATCGATTTCGACCGCCCGGAGATGAAGGTTGAGGTAGATGCCGAAGGCCGTCCGGTCAACGTATATGAGAAGGTCTCCAAGGAGGCCAACTGGCTCGTGGAGCAGTTCATGCTCCTCGCCAACAGGACGGTGGCGGAATTTGTGGCGACCGGCGGCAAGATGAACGGTCTCGCCCGCAAGAGTGCCAAGACGTTCGTATATCGTATTCACGGAGAGCCGAATGAACTGAAGCTGGAGGGGCTGCTGACCTTCGCCAAGGGCTTCGGGCACAAGATAGACAAGGACGCTCCTCTCTCCGGACGCGGGGCGGCCAAGGCTCTGGGCAAGCTTCTTGATTCCGCGAAGGGCAAGCCGGAGTTCGAGGCGATGGAGAACCTCGCCCTGCGCGCCATGGCCAAGGCCTGCTACAGCACGGACAATATCGGACATTACGGTCTGGCTTACAAGTTCTACACCCACTTCACCTCTCCTATCCGCCGTTATCCGGATCTTATGGTGCACAGGCTCCTCGCCCTGTACCTCTCCGGCGGCGAGAGCCAGAAGAAGGAATATTACGAGACGGAGTGCAAGTATGCGTCCGAGAGGGAGATAATAGCCGCCGACGCCGAGCGTACCTCCATCAAGTACAAGCTCGTGGAGTTCATGCAGGACAAGGTGGGCATGGAGTTCGACGGAGCGGTGTCCGGGGTCACCGAGTGGGGCATGTACGTGGAGATCGAGCCTACCAAGATCGAGGGTATGGTGCCTCTGCGCGAGATAAAGTCCGACTTCTTCTACTACGATGAGCCCCGTTACCGTCTCGTCGGGAGGCGTACTCACAAGGTCTATCGCCTCGGAGACAAGGTGCGCATCAAGGTCAAGAACGCCAATCTGGACCAACGCCTGCTTGATTACGAACTTATTGAAACAAAATAAACTATGTCGAAGAATTCATCACTTTTCGCTTTCGTGGCCGGAATGGCCGCCGGAGCGCTGCTTTTGGCCTTCTCCCGCACGGAAGAGGGGCGCAAGCTCACGCAGACCGTCAAGTCCTGTGTCAAGGACAGCCTGAAGGACGTGAACATAGAAGTCAAGGGCGATGATGACGGCGGGGAGCCGGAGGAAGAGTGGGAAGATGCCGCCGGGCATCCGGTTCCGGAGGAATAGGGATATGGCAGAAGAACCTTTCGGCAGTTTCGAGAATCTGGCGCGGGACGCGAAACGCTATGCCGACCTCAAACTGGACGAGTTCAAGCTCAAGGCTACGCGAGGGCTGTCCGCAGCCCTCAGCCGATTGCTCTCGTTCCTGCTGATATTCGTAGTCCTTTCGATAGTGCTGGGGCTGCTCGCTTATGCCCTTTTGCAGAGTCTCAACTCCCTTGTCGGTACGCCGTGGGGGACGATAATTGTCCTCGCGGTCTTTCTGCTGGCGCTGGTGGTGCTCATCATATATCGCAAGAGGCTCTTCCGCGACATGTTCGTAAGGCTGTTCATTGACGTGTTCTATGATTCCGAAGACGATGGGGAAGCACTCTGAAATCCGCAGCGGCGCTCAGCTGGAAGCCGCCATCGCCGCAGTCCGTGCCGAACTTTCCGTCCGGCGCGGCGCTCTTGAGGATGATTATGCCGCTCTGAAGCGCCGCTTCGCTCCCGTCAATACGGCCGCCGGCTTCCTTGAGCGCGGCAAGAACATCATCGCCTGGTCCACGGCGGCGTTGTCGCTGCTTCGCGCCGTCCGCGGTCGCAGGAGGTAGGGGACGGCTATCTGAATTTTCCGTTTTCTTCGAGCATTCCGAGGTAGGAATTGTACCTCTCCTCACTGATGCTCCCCTCGTCCACGGCCTGCTTGACCGCGCAGCCGGGTTCGTGGGTGTGCGTGCAGGGGACGAAACGGCAGTTGTCCGAGCAGCGCAGCATCTCGGGGAAATATTTGTAGATTTCTTCTTTTTCGAGGTTCACCAGACCGAATCCGCGTATGCCCGGCGTGTCGATGATATAACCTCCCGAGCAGAGGCGGTACGTCTCGGAGAGCGAGGTGGTGTGCCTGCCCTGGAGGTGTGCGCCGGAGATGCTTCCGATTTTGGGCTTGAGGCTCGGGTCCAGGGCCTTGATGAGGCTCGACTTCCCGACTCCGGATTCTCCGGAGAACAGGTTCAGCCTGTCCCTGCATGCGTCTTTCAGTTCTTCTATTCCCTCACCGCTGACGCTTGAAGTCTGTATGACGCGGTAGCCGGCACTCTCGTAGATTTTTATGAATGAATCGACCAGCTCCGGAACGGCGTCACGGTAGAGATCGACTTTGTTGAGGGCAATCACGGCCGGGATGCCATACACCCCGCAGGTGACGAGGATTCTGTCGAGAAAGGGCCACTTCAGCTCCGGGAACAGCAGGCTTGTGACTATCACCGCCTGGTCGAGGTTGGCGGCTATCACCTGTGAACGCTTGGAAAGGTTCACGGACTTGCGTATCAAGTGGTTGCGGCGTGGCAGAACCTCCCTTATCAGGGCCGGGGACGTTTCCGTGGGTTCGGTTTCGGTCTCGTACAGCACTCTGTCCCCTATGGCCACGGGATTGGTGGAGTCGCTCCCCTCCAGTCTCACCTTGCCTCTGAGCACAGCCGGGAAAAGTTCCCATTCCGGGAGCCGGCTCAGCAGGAAGTGGCTGCCGGTGTTCTTGACGACAGTGGCTTCTCCCGTCATTTTGCCCGGCTTACGAGACTTTCGGCGAAATTGCGCAGGACTTCGGTCTCCCGGGTGCCGAAGTCGGCCTTCTGCGCGGCTTTCAGGGCCAGGTCGGTAAATCGCACCACCTCCGCCTTGGCATCTTCCCCTACGTTCACCGCGTTGTAGATGTCCTTGACCGCCGCTATCTTGCGGGCTTTCTCTTCCGGAGTGTCCGCCTTGGCCGAGAATGCGGAGAGGAACGTCTCCTTGTCGGAAATCTTCTCGAGGGTTCTCACCGTGAGCCAGCTCTTCTTGCTGTTGACGATGTCCCCGCCGATGGGCTTGCCGAAGAGTTTCTCGTCTCCGAAGGCGTCGAGGTAGTCGTCGGCGATCTGGAAGGCCATTCCGAGCTGGTAGCCATACTGATACAGAGCGTCGCACCGGGCTTTGTCAGCTCCTGCGATGACGGCCCCCATCTGCGCTGAGCAGGCGAGCAGGACCGCTGTCTTGAGCCCGATCATCATGTTGTATTCTTCCATCTTCACCTCGTCGCGGCTCTCGAAGTCCATGTCATATTGCTGGCCCTCGCATACTTGCGCACAGGTGCGCGAGAAGAGTTCCAACACGCCTCCGAGCACGCTCCGTGGGGCTTTGCTTATGCGCTGATATGCGTCTATCAGCATCACGTCCCCCGACAGGATTGCCGTGTCTTCGTTCCACTTCTTCCATACGGTCGGCATGCCCCGGCGCAGCGGGGAGCGGTCCATGATGTCATCGTGCATCAGGGTGAACGAGTGGAAGACCTCCAGCGCGGCGGCGGGGGAGAGTATCTCCTCGTTGAAATCGTCCGCGAAGAATGAATATGCCGTCAGGCAGAGCCTCGGGCGCACCCTCTTGCCTCCGATTTCTATCATATAGCGGAGCGGGGCGTAGAGGCCGCAGGGCTCCTGCTTGAAACTGATCCCGTCGAACATCTCCCTGATGACGGCATCTATCCTGCTTTCTGTAATCATATCCCGCAAATATAGTCATTGTTTTTGTCTTTCCGCTCCGGAAGCGGTGTGCACTGGCACCGGGATGGATTTCCGGCGGCGCGCTATTGATGTGTTCCGCTGAAAAGAGTATTTTTGCGGCCATGAAAAAATTGATATTCGCGACTACGAACAAGGGCAAGCTCCGGGAGGCCGGAGAGATACTCGGCGAACGCTTCGAGGTGGTTTCACCGTCTTCGCTTGGTCTGGATGCCGAGGTTGAGGAGACTGGGGAAACCATTGAGGAGAACTCCCGCATCAAGGCGCGGCACCTGTATTCGCTTTGCGGGCAGGACTGCTTCGCCGACGATACGGGACTTGAGGTCGAGGCTCTGGGCGGTGCTCCGGGGGTTCGCTCCGCACGCTATGCCGGAGAAGCCCACGATGACGAGGCCAATATCTCCAAATTGCTTTCCGAACTCGAAAAGCTTGGCCCGGGGGCATCCCGACGTGCGCGCTTCCGCACCGTCATCACCCTTATCCTGGATGGGAGGGAGCATGTCTTCGAAGGGGAGACCTGCGGGAGCATCACCTTTGACAAGGTCGGCACGAACGGTTTCGGCTACGACCCCGTATTCATCCCCGATGCGTACCCGGGCAGGACTTTCGCCCAGCTTTCGGATGAGCAGAAGAACGCCGTCTCCCACCGTGGCCGCGCTCTCCGGGCGATGGCGGAGATTCTCGCGAAATAAGAGGCTGTTTTTTCGTCAGGCGTTGTTGTACATCCGGTTAATCCAGAGGCGGAGAAACTTGTCGGGGATTGAATATTCTCTTTTCTCCATAAGGAGAAGGTCTTCCTTGATGAGTTTTCGAATGGCCGCGTTGACCGTGCTGGCAGTATGAAGATGATACTTCCCTATGAAGTCGGAGGTGTTGACGCTTTTCACCGGTTCTTCAGAGGCGATGGCGGCCAGGACTCTCTTCTGGTTTTCGCTGAGGGTCGAGAAGATTTCGGCAAACTGCACTTCGTTCATCATGAGTATGTCGTCCAGAGCGTCAGATATAGTCTGCGTGGTGCATTCGCCGCCATTCGTGACTGATGCAAACGCCTCGTTGAATGTTCGCTGCATATAGAACGTGTGGCCCCCGAAGAGCTTATAGACATCTTCGATCACGGAATTTTCAATCCGCTTGCCGTATTCTCCGAACAGTCTTGACACGAATTCGACATAGACCTTCATATCTATGGGTTTCAGTTCCAGCGGGTCGGCGCTTCTGTAGAACGGGCGCGCCGGTGACTGGAACATCTCGCTCATTATGGATTGCTTGCTGCCTGCGAAGACAAAATGGCAGTTGTGCATTTTCTGGATATGACCTCGAAGCAGAGCTTCGATATTCTTCTCCTCGTATTCTGCGATTTGCTGAAATTCGTCTATCGCGACAAGGCAGGGCTTGTCTGCGCTGTCGAGATATGTAAAAATCTCTTCCAGGGTGTACTCCGGGCTTTGGATGTCGCCGAGCCCGATGCCGAAGGATGGCTGGAGGGTCACGGGGTCATAGGTAATCTTGCCTTGCAGGGATTTCAGCATTGATACAAGTCCATCCGGCATCTGCCCGCCTTTCGACTTCAATACGCTGAAAACCTCTTTGCCGAAAAAGTAAGTGAATTCCCTGAGGCCGGTGGTGTGCAGAATGTCAATGAAGAAAGTATGATACTCCCGTTGTATCTGCCTGTCGCCGAACGGGTGGCTATCCTCATAGACGAATACGACAAGCCTGTCGTGGACAACCTGACCC
>CAVHNN010000006.1:0-64800 GCA_963637465.1 Paludibacteraceae bacterium | reverse complement strand
GTATAATTTATGTTTAATTTAAGTATTTGCTTATGAAAAAAGCGAAACTGTTTTTAAGCGCACTGCTGGCGCTTGTGACGGTCTCCCTTTCCGCTCAGAGCGTGAAGGTGTCGGGAACCGTCAAGGATGCCACGACAGGCGAAGGGGTTCCTTTCGCATCAATAATGGTGAAGGGAACGACCGACGGCACCTCATCAGACGCAGAAGGTGCCTATTCAATCTCCGCTCCCGCATCGGGAGTCCTCGTGTTCTCTGCTCTCGGATATGAGTCACGCGAGGTGAGCGTGGGCTCAAGGAAGACCATCGACGTGGCACTTGAGCCGGATTCAGAGTTTCTCGACGAGACCATCGTGGTCGCCTACGGCGTACAGAAGAAGTCATCTTTCGTCGGTTCGGCCACCCAGCTCAGCGGCGAGAAGCTGACCAAGATGCAGTCAACCAACATTTCCAAGTCCCTCGAAGGAGCCGTGGCCGGTCTTCAGACCTCAAGCTCTTCGGGTACTCCGGGTTCCAGCGCCAGCATCCAGATCCGAGGCATCGGTTCTGTCAGCGCCTCCACCTCTCCGCTCATCGTAGTGGACGGTACCCCGTATGAGGGAAGCCTCAACTCCATCCCGTCCCAGGATATCGAATCCATCACCGTCCTCAAGGATGCCGCCGCCAACTCAATGTACGGTGCGCGCGGTTCCAACGGTGTCATCATGATCACCACCAAGAGGGGCACCGCCGGCAAGGTCAGCATCAACTTCGACGCTAAGGTCGGCGTAAACTCACGCGCCGTTCCTTCATACGACATCATCACCGATCCGGGCGAATACTATGAGATGGCATGGGAAGCATCCAGAAACGCCGTTTACTACACCGGCGTGAAGGATCTCGCCCAGGCAGGCATCTACGCCTCCGCCAACCTCCTCAACCAGCTCGGACCTTACAACATCTACAGCGGCATCGCCGACAACGAGATTGTGGATCCCCGCACGGGCAAGCTCAACGCCAATGCGTCCACCCGCAAGTGGAGCGACAATTGGAACAAGGACGTGTTCCGCAACGGTATCCGTCAGGAGTACAACGTGTCCGCATCCGGCGGCTCCGACGCCACCCAGGGCTATATGTCAGTATCCTACCTCAACGACGAGGGATATGTGCCGAACTCCGGCTTCCAGCGTATCGCGGTACGCGCCAAGGTTGACCACACCATCAACAAGTTCATCAAGGCCGGCATCAACCTCGCATACTCCAACACCGTTCAGTCCAGGTACAACGACAGCGAGGGCAGCAACTATTCCAACCTGTTCATGTTCTCGCAGATGATTGCCCCTATCTATCCTATCTACCTCTACGATGAGAACGGCAACCGTCAGTATGACCAGCTCGGCAACGAGCTCTTCGACTGGGGCGAGACCGGACGCGCCTACGCTCCGAGCTCCAACTCTTACGGACAGATGCTCTCGTCAATCACCAAGGACACCCGCGACAACATCTCCTCAAGGGGATATGTCAACGTCAATCTTCTCAAAGATCTCGTCTTCTCCGTCAACGTCGCGTATGACGTATTCAACACCGTCAGCGACTACTACACCACCCCTAACGGCGGTGATGCCAAGAACGTGAACGGGCGCGGCGAGCAGGAGGCCGACAGGTACATGGCCCTCAACGCCAACCAGCTCCTCACCTGGACCCCGACTTTCGGCGACCACTCTCTCAACGTCCTTCTCGGACACGAGACCAAGTCCGACAACTCTTACTATCTCTATGGTCACATGACGAACTTTGTCAACAAGACGGTGACGGATTTCGCCAACGCGACCAACTATCAGGATCTCACCTCCGCCCGCAACAGCTACTTCCTTGAGGGATTCTTCTCCCGCGCCGAGTACAACTTCGCCAACAAGTACTACTTCTCCGCTTCTTACCGTATGGACGGGTCTTCCCGCTTCGCGAAAGACAAGCGCTGGGGTGACTTCTGGGCTGTCGGAGCTTCCTGGAACGCCAAGGCCGAGAGCTTCCTGCAGGAAGTTTCATGGCTGGACTATCTCAAACTCAAGGCCAGCTACGGTACTCAGGGTAACGACAACATCGGTGTGAACCGCGTCTATGAGAACCTCTACCGCATCGACCGTGTCGATGGCCAGGCTTCCCTGACCCAGACGTTCCGCGCCGCCCCGGATGTTACTTGGGAGAAATCCAACAACTTCAACGTCGGATTCGAGACCAAGCTCTTCAACAGGGTGTCCCTCAATGCCGAGTACTTCGTCAAGGAGACCAAGGACATGATCTACTATCGTCCTCTCGCCCTCTCACAGGGAAAGCCTAGCTCACAGCTGGTCAACGATATGGACATGATGAACACCGGTATCGAATTCGAAATCAGCGCGGATCTCATCAAAACCCGTGACTTCAGCTGGAACATCGCTCTAAACGGCACCCACTACAAGAACAAGATCACCAAACTTCCTTCCGACTATCCCGAGGAAGGCAAGCAGGTGGGCAGCTATTGGCGCGAAGTGGGTTCATCCCTCTACAACTACTACCTCTACGAGTGGGCCGGAGTTAATCCCGAGACGGGCCTTCCTCAGTACTATAAGTACGATGACGAGGGCAATCAGAGCATAGTCAACACGACCTCCGAGGCGACGTACCGCAAGATCGGCAAGACACCTATCCCTGATATTTACGGCGGTTTCTCGACCTCCCTCGTGTGGAAGAATTTTGATTTCAGCGCCAACTTCGCATATCAGCTCGGCGGATGGACTATGGACTCGGTATATCAGAGCCTCATGTCCGCCGGCAATGCCGGAACCAACTGGCACAAGGATATCTTCAACCGCTGGACTCCGGAGAACACCTCCACCGACGTGCCTTACGTGCGGTTCAACTATCAGGAGGCCAATGCCTCGTCCTCAAGATGGCTCACCAAGTCTTCTTACCTGAGCCTGAGGAACGTAACCCTCGGCTACACCCTGCCTAAGAACATCTCAAGCAAGCTGTCCGTTGCAGGTCTCAGGGTATATGTCACCGCTGACAACGTATTCTACACCTCCGCAAGGAAGGGTATGGATGTCCGCAAGTCTTTCTCCGGCGGCAACGGATTCACCTATTCGGCTCTCCGTACTGTCTCCGGCGGTGTAACACTCACATTCTAATTATAAGGAGAAACGATTATGAAAAAATACATAGCAATATTGGCCTCCGCCGCCCTCGTCCTCTGCTCTTGCGAGAAATCGTTCGAGGTTGAAGACAGCAGCCGGCTTTCAGGCACGGAGGCGGCTTCCATGGTGGAGCAGGATCCAAGCTTCCTCGCCTCCTATGTCAACGGCTTCTACGCTTGGATGGTGCAGTTCAATACCCTGGGCGGCTACGGAGCACACGATGACTTCGGTTTCCTCGGAGTGACGTTCACCACTGACCTGATGGGACTTGACATCGCGGTGTGCGGCACATGGAACTGGGGAACTTATGATATCATCCACGACTACGGTTTTTACGCCTACAGCCGTGCTTATCAGTACTGGAACTTCTTCTACACCCTGATCAAGAAGTGCAACGAGGTCATCGACTTCTTTGGAGCTGAAGACCCGACCAACGAGATCCTCAAGGGCTATCTTGGACAGGCGTACGCCCTGCGTGCTTTCAGCTACACCTACCTGATTCAGCTTTTCCAGGATCCTGTTGAGGGGACGACCCCATCAATGACTTTCCGTGACGACGCTCCGGCAGTGCCTATCGTATATGCCACCCGCGACGGAGTCTCTGCTGAAGATGCCAATGCTGTGGCCGGACGCAACACTCTCTCCGATCTCAAGGCCGAGATAGAGCGCAACATAGACCTTGCACTTCCTCTTCTGGACGGCTATGTCCGCTCCAGCAAGAACGAAGTCAACTACGAGGTCGCCCAGGGCATCGCTGCCCGCTACTACCTCCTCACCCAGCAGTGGGCGAAGGTCATCAGCGCAGCACAGGCTGCACAGAACGGCTATGACCTGATGGACAGGGCCAGACTGAATTCCGGCTTCATGGAGGCTGACGGAGACAATGAGGTCATCTGGGGCTTCAACCACAATGCCGAGACGCAGACAGGCTATGCGTCATTCTTCTCACACATGAGTAATGACTGCTTCGGATATGGCGGAATCGGACAGTCCGTGCGTTGCATCGACGCCAGTCTCTACAACCAGATTCCTGACAGCGACTACCGCAAGGCTCTTTTCAACGGACCGGACGGAGACCCGACGGCCGCCACTACCGGCGGCAAGATTGCGTATGCTGCGAGGAAATTCGGTGGCATGGACGGCTGGCTTCAGGACTACATCTATATGCGCAACGCCGAGATGATTCTCATCGAGGCTGAGGCCCACGCCCGCCTTGCCGACGGACAGGCCGGCTCTACTCTTGCGAAGCTTATGGCAAGTCGTAATCCTCAGTGGAGCGACTCAGACGTGACAGTGGACGATGTCCTCCTGCAGCGCCGCATCGAACTCTGGGGCGAAGGCTTCGAGTATTTCGACCTGCGCCGCAACGGTCTGGCAGTCAACAGGAAATACTCCGGATCCAATCACCTGGCATCGGCTCAGTATGCTTTCCCTGCCCACGGCAAGAGCTGGAACTTCCAGATTCCTCTTCAGGAGATGCAGAACAACGTAAACATCACCGAAGCTGAGCAGAACGAATGGATTTCCGGTACGGAAGAATAGTAGAGACCATTAATTTGCAAGAGAAATGAAGAAAACAGTTAAATATTTGCCGCTCATCGCGGCGCTCGCTCTCGCCTCCTGCGCCAAGGATGCGCCGAGCAAGAGCGAGGTGGAGGCGGGGTTCTCCAAATTCGAGGGAACGATGCCGGAGGTGACAATCTCAAGTACGGTCGGTGAAATCGACGCCCTCGCGGGCTATGCCACCGTGGAAGTGACATATTCCGGCCTCAGTCAGGATGGACTTTCCAACCTTTCCGTCGGGGTCCTCTCGGACACGAATCCTACGTTCATCAACGCTTCCTTCACCAAGGTCGAGTCTCCTGCTGACGGTACCGTCAGCGTGAAGGCCAAGGTCTCAGCCAACACGATCTGCTACATAAAAGGCGTGGTGGCATTCGACGGTGGCACGAGCTACTCTGATGTCCTTGAGGTTAAAACTCCTGACGTTCCGCTCTATGCCAAGGTGGACGGATACAAGTTCACCTGCCCTGCGATAACTTCCGGAGCCTATGGTGACGAATATGAAAACATCTCCATCCTTGTGGAACTCGAAGGAGATTCTACGGAAGAGTGCCGCATATGGGGTATGGAGGTTTACTATAATTCGAAAGGCTATGGCCGGACAACGGCAAACCCGTTTGGTTCGGTTGTCGGGGTGATCGACAACGAAAAGGGCACCATCACGATTCCGGCATTCTCGTATCTGAATATGAAGAATGGTACGGCTTACTACTATATTACCGGACTTGACGCCCCGACATTTGGTGAAATGTCAAGTTATAATGAAGATATAGTCATGACCTGGGACGAAAGCACCGGCTCTCTCAATATAAAGAACGGCTGGGTGACGGTGGTTCAGGACAAATCTGCCGGAACATCCTCCTTTGACGATGCTTACAACGGAGGAGTATCGTTTGTAAGACAGTAGTTGACACCGCCTCTCTAAGACAAAAAGGGGCTGACTAAATTTAGTCAGCCCCTTTTTTTGATATTTTAAAAATTAGTGTCAAATTCGCAAGATGAATCGAAAATACGTATTACCAATCTTTGCCGGTGCGATTGCGATGTTTTCCGCCTGTTCGGAAAAGAGTCTTGACCCTGTGTCCGATCCCGGCTCCGGCATCTACGAGAACGTGGCCCCCGCAAGTGCGGTGCGCGGCCATATCAGAGTGAAATTCACGGAAGAGCCGACCGCGACAAAGTCAGGGGGAGCTCTGGATCTGTCGTCCCTCGGATCATACACCATGGTCCGTTCTTTTCCGGATGCGGGCCGCTTCGAGGAGAGGCACCGCAGGTATGGGCTTCACCTCTGGTATGATGTCTTCTTCGATGAAAGCCTCCCTCTGACAAAAACCGCCAATGAGCTGTGCGACATCGAAGGAGTGGACAAGGTGGACTATGTGCAGGTCGCAAGACCTGCCGGAGTTTTTCCGTTCAACGACCCCGATTTCAGCAAACAGTGGCACTACTACAACCCTGGAACAGCCACCGGCGCCATCGAAGGGAGCGACATCAACCTCCTGACGGCGTGGGAAGTGACCACCGGAAGGCCTGACGTGATCGTGGCCATCAGCGACGGCGGTCTTCAGTGGGATCATCCGGATCTTGCGGCCAACATGTGGATCAACGAGGCCGAGCTCAACGGGCAGCCCGGGGTCGATGACGACGGCAACGGCTATGTGGACGACATCTACGGCTACAATTTCGTAGTCGGCAGCGACGGGGAAACGATGCTGGGCACAATCTCGCCCGAAGAACATGGCACCCATGTCGCGGGGACGGTGGCTGCGGTCAACAACAACGGCGTGGGGCTCTGCGGCATTGCCGGCGGAGACGGCTCTTCCGACAGCGGAGTCCGTCTGATGTGCACTCAGACTTCAGGAGGCAGCGCCTACATCGGCAGCGCCTTTGTCTATGCGGCGGACAATGGCGCCGTGCTCGTGAACTGCAGCTGGAATATCGACGCTCCGTCAGAATATATGTCGGAGACCATAAACTACTTCAACGAGTTTGCCGGCATGGACGAGAACGGCATCCAGACCGGGCCGATGGCCGGAGGACTTGTGATTTTTGCCGCAGGCAACGAAAACACGAGCACGAACATCTATCCGGCGATGGACGAAAACGTCATCGCGGTGGCCGCCATCGGGGCGGACTTCCAGAGGGCGTACTATTCCAACTACGGAGATTGGGTGGACATCACGGCTCCGGGAGGAGATTCCTATAAGGGCTTCTACGTCCGCTCCACTGTCCCGAACAGCAAATACGGCACGATGCAGGGTACCTCCATGGCCTGTCCGCACGTGACCGGAGTGGCGGCCCTCGTGGTGTCTCGCTTCGGCGGAGAAGGATTCACCCGTCAGAATCTTATCGACATCCTCTCTGGCAGCGCCAACCGCAAGATATATGACTACAATGCTTCAAGCTTCGCCGGACTGCTCGGCGCAGGGCTTGTGGACGCCGGTGCGGCGGTGACCGTCTCTGAGGAGCAGTCCGCTCCCGTGACCGACTTCAGCGGAACCGCCAGCGGCAACGTGGTCACTCTCAAGTGGACGGTGCCTGAATCGGAGAATCTTCCTGAACACTTCGCCATCTGGTACGACACCTCTCCTTTCTCTTCCCCCGCAGCCGACACCAGGACAATCTCCGTCTCAAGAGGCGAAAAGGCGGCCGGAAGCGCCATGGAATACCGTATCGACGGACTCGAATTCAACACGGAATACTATTTCCTCATAGCTTCCGCCAATATTTTCGGACAGCTGTCCGACTACGCTTCGCTGACAGTGGCTACAGCCGGGAACAGCATCCCGGTGGTGACCCCGCTCAACGGCACTTCGCTTACGCTCAAGTCTTTCGAGACCGGGACGTTGAGCTTCTCCGCTGAAGATGCTGACGGACACAGTCTGTCCTGCTCTCTCTCCGAGGGGCTTCCCGGAGCTTCGGCGGCCATTTCGGATGGCATTCTGACAATCACGGTAGACGCCCTGCAGGCGGAAGACGACAAAAGCTACAGCGGTAGTCTCTACGTCACGGACTCTTACGACACGGTTGAGACTCCGTTCAGCTATACTGTACTGAAGAACAATGCCCCGACAGCTTCCAAGAGCATCGAAAATATCGTCTTCGGCTCGTATAGTGAGACTTCTTCTCTTCTTCTCTCCGGCTATTTCAGCGATCCGGACGGGGAAAGTCTCGACTATGAAGTCAAGGTTCTGTCCGGCGGCAGTTCGACCGTCAGCACACGCAGAAGCGGAGCCACCCTTGTCCTGACGGCCAAATCCTACGGCACAGCCACACTTGAGGTGAGCGCTTCCGATGCGCGCGGGGAGAGTGTGAAACAGACATTCTCCGTGCTCGTGAGGGACGGCTCCCTTCCGGTGGACCTCTATCCTAATCCGGTCAAGGACAAGCTCTATATCCGCACGGCCGCCGTGCAGACGGCGGACATCAGCGTTTCCAACAAGGCCGGCGCGATCGTGCTTAGCGCCGAGGGCAGTACGATAGATCCGTTCTCGCCGCTCTCGCTCGATATGGGAGAACTTCCGGGAGGAGTGTACTACCTGAGGATAAAGAACGGAGAGTCAGATGCGACATACCAAGTAGTAAAGCAGTAGTGTATTATGAAAAAGACAGTTTTGACAATCTTCATCTCTGCGATGACGCTCGTGGCGGCCTCCGCCCAGAGCATGCCGTCGCTTTTCATCCCGTCCGATCCGACTGCGGCGGCCGTGGCCGGAAGCAGCATGGCGCGGGAGGCCACGGCGTTCGCCTCGGCTGACAATGCCTGTGCCATGTCGTTCTCCCCGAAGACATTTGCCATAGCTTCATCCTACGGGATGTGGGCTCCGGAGACGGCTGACAACAAGGTCATCAGCATAGGATCTTTCTTCCGTACCGGGGAGAGGCTGACGGTCGGCCTTTCGGGATCATATCTTGCCGACAATGCGATGAACATAACCAATGCCAACGGTGCGGTGACGGGGAGCTTCTCGCCTAAAGACATCATTGCGCGGGCGGCCGTCTCATATCTGCTGACGGATGCTCTTTCGCTCGGTGTAAGCGGCAAGTTCCTCAGCTCTTCGATAGCCCCGGACATGTCCGGAACTGCTTTCGGAGGGGATGTTTCGCTCATGTTCAGACAGAACAGCCTCAGCGCGGCCCTTGCGCTGTGCAATCTCGGCTCGTCGATCAGTTATGGCGGAGACTCCTACTCGATGCCTGCCTATCTGCGGGCGGGAGCCGCGTATTCAGAAGGGAGCCTTGTCTTGAGCGCCGAAGCCGACTATCTCCTGGACGGGGCGTTCGGCGCCGCCCTTGGAGCGGAATACGGCATAGCCGACATCGCTTTTCTGCGTGCCGGCTATCACTATGGGGCTGAAGACATGGGTCTTCCGTCATTCGCTTCCGCAGGACTCGGAGTGAAATTCGCGGGTTTTGAATTCAATGCCGCTTATCTCCTCGCCAGCGAGACTCTCGGAGGCACGATGACTTTCGGTCTCGGATACAGCTTCTGATTTCTCTCTACAGGGTCTCTCTCTTGAGGCTCTCTATGTATTGGTCTATGCGCCGCAGCTCACGCGGAATCGCGATGTGCTGCGGGCAGGCCCCCACGCATTTGCCGCAGGCGATGCAGTGGTCCGCCTGACGGACGGCCGGAATGGCCTTGTCGTAGGCGAGAAGGTAGCGGCGGCGCGCCTTGGCGTAGCCCTCCTGCTCCTTGCTGACCACGTAGGTGCCGGCATTGACGTTGTCGTTATAGAAACTGAATATGCCGGGGATGTTGATTCCGTAAGGGCAAGGCATGCAGTACTGGCAGCCGGTGCAGCGCACGAGCGGGTAGTTCTCAAGCCTGTCCGCCACCTCCTGCAGGAGAGACTTCTCCTCGTCTGAAAGCGGCTTGAAGTTGATGTAGGTGCGGAGATTGTCCCGGAGATGTTCCATATAGGTCATTCCGCTCAGTACCACCTGTACGCGAGGGTAGCTCCCGACAAATCTGAAGGCCCAGGACGCGAGCGATTCGCCCGGTTCCCGGGCTTTCAGCATGTCCGCCGTCCCCGCCGGCATGTCGGCGAGCCTTCCGCCGCGAAGCGGCTCCATTATCACGATGGGGATTTCCCTGCGGTCAAGCTCGGCGTAAAGGTATTCGGCATTGGTGTTGCGTCCGCCGGCGTGGGTCCAGTCCACGTAGTTCATCTGAATCTGTACGAAGTCCCAGCGGTATTTGCCGCTGTCGTGAAGGGCCATCATCTCATCGAACCCCTTCTGGTTGCCGTGGAAGGAGAAGCCCAGATTCCTGATATGTCCCGCAGCCTTTTCCTTCAGCAGGAAGTCCATTATCCCCGTGCCGCCGAAGCGCCGCTCGAAGTCTTCTCCTCCGCTCAGGCTGTGCAGCAGGTAGTAATCCACGTGGTCGGTCTTGAAAATCTCAAGCGACTTGCGGTACATCTTGACCGAATTGTCGTAGGATGCGTCCGAGAAGTTGGACAGCTTCGTAGCGAGCAGCCACTTCTCGCGCGGATGGCGGTTGAGGGCCTCTGCCGTGGCTCTTTCGCTGTCCCCCTCCAGATATACGGGTGAGGTGTCGAAATAGTTGACCCCGTGTTCCAGGGCGAAGTCCACAAGGCGGTTGACCTCGCTCTGGTCGATGTGACGCTTCCCGTCTTCTCCCTGCGTCATCGGCCAGCGCATGCAGCCGTAGCCGAGCAGTCCGATTCCGGGATAATGCTGACTCACAGAGCCTTCCAGGGTCTTGTCTTCTCGGGCGGTGCTCTCTTCCACGAGAGATTTAGGTGCGCAGGCTGCGAGTCCTGCGGCTGCCGCGCCGAGTCCTGCGGTCTTAAGAAATTCTCTTCTGTCCATGGCTCAGATTTTCTTGATGTGAACGGAAATCCCGTCCACGGTGATTGCACTTATCGGTCTTGCCGGGCAAAGGTATTCGCATGCGCCGCAGCCGATGCACTGCGCTTCGGATACCACCGGAATCTTCCTGCGGTATCCGTCGGAAGCTATCATCCGGACAGCTCCTGTAGGGCAGTGGCGCGAGCAGTTGCCGCAGCCCGCCTCGTCCTTGGCCGCAAGGCAGAGAGAGAGCTTGACCTTGGCGGTGCCTATCTTGTGGGAGAGCTTCTCGTCTCTGTCGAGCGGAAGTATCGCCCCCGCCGGGCAGACCTGACTGCAGGTCGTGCACTCGGGACGGCACCAGCCCTTTTCGTAACCCATCTTAGGCTGGAGGAAGTGTTCTATGTCGGTGGATGGGCGAAGCACTCCGTTGGGGCAGTTGCTTACGCAGAGCTGGCAGGCGGTGCAGCGGTCATAGAAATCCCTGACGCCTCTTGCCCCGAACGGCACGAGCCTTTCCGCACGCTCCGGCTCAGTCTTCTCCACGACATCGGCAAGTCCTCCGTCAAGCCTCTTGTTCTGGGCTCCGAGGGCAAGGCTTCCTCCGATGAGGGCTGCCGTGGACATGAAAGCCCTGCGGCTCTTGTCAACGGCGGCCTCTTCTTCTGCCTGACGCTTCCCTCCCGGAAGGGAGAATCTGAATCCTATGCAGCTCTTTGGGCAGCTGCCAAGGCAGTCGAAGCAGTCCACGCAGCGGCTGTGGTCTATGCTGTGGGTGTCAATGTCGATGCACGATGATTTGCATCCCCGCTCGCATTTGCGGCAGGAGACGCACTTGCTCCCGTCTATCTCGATTTTGAAAAGGGAGAAGCGGGAAAGCAGCCCCAGAAGCGAGCCTACGGGACATATCGTGTTGCACCAGCCGCGTCCCCAGATCCATGCGCAGACGCAGATGACAACGAGGGTGACCCCTCCCGTGATGAGCAGCGCCGGAGCAATGCTCTGCCCGGAGGCGAGGCCCGCGATGCTGCGCACCGCTCGTCCGTATGCGCTGTACGGCGCAAGAAGCGTCAGAAGCAACTGGCTGAAAGTCAGAGCGCTGACAACAACGGCGGCCAATACTCCGTAACGTACTATGCGGGGCTCTTTGACGAAGTGCCTCTTGGGCTTGTGCCCCTTGCGGGAGACGAGCTGTCTGAGATGGATGACAATATCCTGAAACACTCCCATCGGGCAGATGACGGAACAGTAGATCCGTCCGAAAACGAGGGTGAGCAGCACAACGAAGGCGATGACCCCGAAATTCAGAGCCATGCAGGACGGGAGGAACTGAAGCTTGGCCATCCAGCCCCACCATTGGTGGCCGATGCCGACAAAAAGCAGCGTGATCCCCACGAAAAACAGGACGGCTGCGGCGATTCTGATTTTTCTTAGCATATATGGAAATTTTCAGGGTTTCTGAAACCGAGCAGGAAGGCCTTTACATCCATTCTCTTCTTGCCGGCGAGCTGCACATCTTTCAGCGAAATCGCCCCGTCCGCCGTGCCGATGGCAAGGTATGTCCTGCCGTCTGTGAGGATTTCTCCCGGCGCGGCGTGCAGGTCAACTTTCTCCGCACGGTAGATTTTCAGGCTGAGCGGGGCCGCATCTCCTTCGGAGAGCTGCGTGAATGCCGCCGGGTAAGGGCTCAGACCGCGTATAAGGTTGAAGATGTGTTCACTGCTGTCGTTCCAGTCGATGCGGCAGGTCTCCCGGCTGAGCTTCGGCGCCGGCTTGAGCACTTCGGAGCCCTGGATGAACGAACGCTGTACTCTTGTCTCGATGTTGTGCTCGATGAGCCCCTCTACGGTCTTGAGTACGAGGTCGGAGCCTATCCCCATCAGCTTGTCGTGAACGTCTCCCGCCGTGTCGTCCGCTTCTATCCGGCATTCGTGGCGCATCAGGATGCCTCCGGTGTCGATGTCCTTGTCAATCATGAATGTGGTCACTCCGGTGAGCTTCTCTCCGTTGATGACGGCCCAGTTGATGGGAGCGGCCCCCCGGTACTGCGGCAGCAGGGCGGCATGCAGGTTGATGGTTCCGAGTTTCGGCATCGACCACACGGCCTGTGGGAGCATGCGGAAGGCCACGACCACGATGAGGTCCGGCTTCCATGCCTTGAGGGCCGAGAGGAACTCCGGATCTTTGAGCTTCTCCGGCTGCAGCAGAGGCAGCTTGTGCTCCGTAGCGTAGCGTTTCACGGCGCTTTCGTTCACTTTGAGGCCGCGCCCGCTCGGCTTGTCGGGGACGGTGACCACCCCGACCACTTTGTACTTGTTGCGCAGCAGCTTGTCAAGCGGGGCCACGGCGAATTCGGGCGTCCCCATATATACTATGCGCACAGGGCGGAAGAAGCCGGAGATTTTGCTCCTGAGCCTCCGCCTCCAGGTTTTAAACTGATCCATATTGAAAAGTTCCGAGTCGTGTATCGCCTTCCATGTAAGGAAGATGCCTATCGGGGCGAGGATGAAGCTGGAGATGAAAGCCCCGCTGAAGGCTCCGACGGCCCCGTCTCTGGCGAGTTTGGTCCCCGAGATGTCCACCACCCAGTACAGGACGAAGAACAGCACGGAGACGATGGCGCTGGTTCCGAGGCCTCCCTTGCGGATCAGCGCACCGAGAGGGGCTCCGATGAAGAAGAGGATGAAGCAGGCGAGGGCCTGCGCGAATTTCTTGAGAAGCTCTATGTCGGTGTGCCTGATGTGGTAGTCCTGCTCGTAGGTCTCGAACTTGAGATTCCCGATTTCCGATGCGTAACGGCTGGCCTTTTCGCTCGCCTCCTTGTACGCCAAGGCTCTGCTGTCCAGGTCCTCCCATTCTCCGAAACCTTCATAGCTGAAGGCGGCTCTGGAAGGGTTGCGCAGGGCCGTGTCCAGCTGGGCGCTCTCCTGGAAAGGTTTCATCCGGATGATGTTGGCATAATGGACGCGCTGGATTGAATCCACAAAGTGGTGCAGCGAGTCGCTCTCGTGCCTGAGCTGCTTCGCGCTCTTGGACTTGGCCTGGTCGCCGAAGCGGCTTGAGTCGGATTTTTCGAAATTATAGTTGGACAGCGGCACCACTATCTCCTGCCTGGCGAACTTGACCCTCTGGAGGATGAGGCTCGTGTCGGCATAGCGGATACTGTTGTCTTCCTGATAGCTGGAGCCGTTGAACATCGTGAAGGTGAGGTAGTCCTTGCGGTTGGACATCCTTATCACGGCCGAGTCGGCCAAGGTCAGGGAGATGTTGCCCTTGCCGGCGCTGTGGTCATAGACCATCACCCCGTAGAGCATGCCGCTCCGCTTGTTCTCGTCATCGACCCTGAGGACGTAGCCGTCGATGCCGTCGTAGAAAGTGCCGGACGGAATCTTGATTTCGTTTTTCGTGCGGCCGATGTCGTCGCGCAGGGTGTAGATTTTGTTGAACGCGTGCGGCACCAGTCTGTCACCGATGAAGAACGCGCCCACGGCGATAAGCAGCGAGGCCGCCGTCAGCGGGGCGATGATGCGGGAGAACGACACTCCGGAGGCCTTGATGGCGAGGAGTTCGTTGTTCTCGGCCATCTGCCCTACGATCATCATGGATGCGAGCAGGGTGGCGAGCGGGAGGGCCTGCGGAAGAATCGTGCAGGCCCCCCACATCAGGAACTCGAGGATAATCCTGAGCCCCAGACCCTTGCCCACCAGCTCGTCTATGTAGAGCCAGAGAAACTGGAGCAGGAGGATGAAGACCACGACGAGGAGGATCGCGATGAGCGGTCCGATAAATGACTTCAATATGAAGCGGTCAAGTTTCTTCATCCTCCGATGCCGAGGTTAATTGTCGGAGGTCGCGGTCCTGACAAGGGTGTCAAGGGCCTCTTTGAGCCCGGCGGCGTTCTTTCCGCCGGCGGATGCGATGCCGCTCTGTCCGCCGCCGCCGCCCTGAATGAATTTGGCGGCTTCGCGTATGTCCTTGCCGGCATTGCGCCCCTTCGCGACGAGGTCGTCGGAATACATCAGCAGCAGCTGAGGCTTCCCGTCAAACTCGAAGGCTGCGGCGAGGGCCGTGTTCTTGAGCTCTTTCTGGAGGGCGCAGGCGGCATTGCGCAGCATGGACGGGTCTGCCCCGTTCTCGCTTACGTGGGTCGCCACGATAAGCTTGATTCCTCCGACTTCCTTGGCCTTGCCGGCGAGGAGTCTTGCGAGCTCGGCGGCCTTCTGCTTCGTGAATTCTTCCGCCTGCTTCTTGAAGTTGGCGTTGTCTTCGATGAGGTGCTGTATCGCCCCCGCGAGATCCGGCACGTTGTTGAAGAACGAGCGTGCTGTCTTGAGAATCTTCTGCATTCCGAAGACATAGCTCTCGGCGGCCTCTCCGGTGACGGCCTCGATGCGCCGTATCCCGGCGGCGATGGCGCTCTCGGACAGGATTTTGAAGAAGCCGATGTTGCCGGTCGCGCCGGTGTGGCAGCCGCCGCAGAGCTCCACGCTCGGGCCGAACTTCACCACGCGCACCCTCTCGCCGTACTTCTCTCCGAAGAGGGCTATGGCCCCCATCTCCTGCGCCTCGGCCATCGTGGCGTCGCGCTTCTCCTCCAGAGGGAGGTTCTCCCTGATAAGCTGGTTGACGCGATGCTCTACGTCGGCTATCTGCTCGTCGGAGAGCTTCTCGAAATGCGAGAAGTCGAAGCGGAAGCTGTTGTCGCAGACAAATGAGCCCTTCTGCTCCACGTGGGTTCCGAGAATTTCTCTCAGAGCTCTGTCGAGCAGGTGGGTGCAGCTGTGGTTGGCCGCAATCTTGCGCCTGCGCTCCTCGTCCACCACGAGGGTGAATTCGCCTTCGCAGTTCTGCGGAAGCTTCTCGGCCACGTGGATGGTGAGGTTGTTCTCCTTTATGGTGTTGAGAATCTTGATCTGTTCTCCGTCGGCGGAGATGACGACTCCGGTGTCTCCGACTTCGCCGCCCATCTCTCCATAGAACGGGGTGCGGTCAAACACGAGCTGGAGCATCTCCTTGTTCTTCTGGACAACGGTTCTCTGCTTGAGCAGCAGGGCGCCGCCGGTACTGGTGGAGTCGTAGCCCGTGAACTTGACTTCTTCTCCACTGTGGTATTCCGTCCAGTCTCCGAACGTGTTGGCCGTGGCGTTGCGGGCCCTGTCCTTCTGCTTCTGAAGTTCCCGGGTGAAGCCGTCCATATCCACGCTGCATCCGTTTTCGGCGGCGATGAGCTCCGTGAGGTCGATAGGGAAGCCGTAGGTGTCGTACAGTTTGAACGCATCCTCTCCGGAGATGACCTTGCCCTCTCCGGCCTTCGCGATGCAGTCGTCCATCAGCTTGATGCCCCTGTCCAGAGTGCGCAGGAAGGCGAGCTCCTCCTCGCGGATGACGTTCTCGATGAATTTCTGCTGCCCTGCGATTTCAGGATAGGCCCCGCCCATGTCGTCCACGAGCTGCTGCACGAGACGGCAGAGGAACGGCTCGCTCAGACCGAGGAAGGTGTATCCGTAGCGGACGGCGCGGCGCAGGATTCTCCTGATGACGTATCCAGCCTTGACGTTGGACGGCAGCTGGCCGTCGGCGATGCTGAAGCTGATGGCCCTGATGTGGTCGGCTATGACCCTCATGGCGATGTCGGTCCGCTCGCTCTCGCCGTAGCGGTGTCCGGAAATCTCTCCGATTTTACCCAGAAGTCCGGTGAACACGTCCGTGTCGTAGTTGCTGTTCTTGCCCTGAAGCACGCAGCACAGGCGCTCGAATCCCATCCCGGTGTCGATATTCTTGGCCGGAAGGCTCTCAAGATGCCCGTCGGCCATGCGCTGGTACTGCATGAACACGAGATTCCAAATCTCTATCACATGCGGGTCGGACTTGTTGACCAGGTCGCGTCCGTCAAGGCCTGTGGCGGCCTTCTCTTCCGGGGTGCGGATGTCAATGTGGATTTCGGAGCACGGGCCGCACGGGCCGGTGTCCCCCATCTCCCAGAAGTTGTCGTGCTTGTTGCCCAGAAGGATATGGTCTTCCGGCAGGTGCTTCAGCCAGGCCTCCCTGGCTTCCTGATCCATTGTCGTGCCGTCCTCCTCGCTGCCCTCGAACACGGTCGCGTAGAGCAGCTGCGGGTTGATTTTATAGACTTCGGTAAGGAGTTCCCATGCCCAGTCTATCGCCTCTTTCTTGAAGTAGTCCCCGAAGCTCCAGTTTCCGAGCATCTCGAACATCGTATGGTGATAGGTGTCGTGCCCTACTTCTTCGAGGTCATTGTGTTTTCCGCTCACTCTCAAGCATTTCTGCGAATCGGTCGCACGAGGGTACGGGGCCTTGGCATTGCCCAGGAAGATGTCCTTGAACTGGTTCATTCCGGCGTTGGTGAACATCAGGGTCGGGTCGTTCTTGACAACCATCGGGGCCGAAGGCACGACGGTGTGTCCCTTGGATGCGAAGAAATCCAGAAATTTCTGTCTTATTTCCTTAGAAGTCATAATACTGCAAAATATAAGAAAACAGCTTTTCAAACAAACTACAAAAATACTACTTTTTTCCGATTTTCCGCTTCCGGGAGGCACGCTCCTTGAGGTGATAGTTAAAAAATCAGTATATTTGCAGGATATGCCGAAGTACGTGTTCAATCCGGAGACTCTGACGTATGAAGCGAGTGACGAGCCGAAATATGTCAGGTATATCAGAGTGACGCTGCTCTCCGTCGTGGCGGTGGGGCTTGTCGCGATGTATTTCTGGCTGTATCTGTCCGTCTTCCATTTCGAGCTCCCGCGTACCGCCGCGCTCAAGCGCCGCCATGCCGAGTGGGAGGCCAGGATGAACCTGATGGACAGGAATCTCGACATCTGCGAACAGACGCTCACCGGCATCGAGCAGAGGGATGACGACGTGTACCGTTCCATATACGGACTCAATCCGATTCCGCCCGAACTCAGAAATTCCGGAATCGAGGGGGTCAACAGATATGCGGAGCTGGACAAGCTCGGGGCGAATTCGCATCTGAGGCGGATTGTGCGCCGTCTGGACTACCTCACGAAGCGGACCTATGTGCGGAGCAAGTCCCTTGACGAGGTGGGAGAACTCTCCCGCAAGGCCGGGGACATGATTTCCTGCGTGCCTAACGTGCCGCCGATTCTTCCCGTTCCCGGCAATTACCGGCTTTCGAGCGGTTTCGGCTATCGCATAGATCCCGTCTATGGGGGAGGGGAGCGCCACGGAGGCCAGGATTTCGCCACTAAAACCGGAACTCCCGTGTACGTGACCGGAGATGGGGTGGTGGAGAAGACGAACATGCACCTGTGGGGCTACGGCAACGAGATTGTCATCGATCATGGTTATGGCTACAAGACCCGTTATGCGCACCTCAACACCATTGAAGTGGCCCCGGGGATGAAACTGCATCGCGGAGACCGCATCGGCACGGTGGGCAGCACCGGCAAATCCACCGGCTCGCATCTGCATTACGAGGTGATTTATAAGGGGAGCAGGGTCAATCCGATGAATTTCCTGGACATGAACATGTCCGAAGACGATTATAGGGCGATGATAGAAAGACGCAGCACGGAGGAAAACTCCTCCCAGACCAAGAGTACGATGGAGCTTCTCCGTCGGGGGAGGAAGTCGCAATGAACAGGAGGAGAGGGCTGGAATTTGACCCGAAGAGCTTCAGTCTCGGGAAGGCGCGCGTCAAGCTGGGGCACGTGCTGCTGGTGTTCGCAGGCTATCTGCTTGCCACTCTGACCCTTGCCGTGCTGGTGTATTGCGTGTTCGCCATTTTCTGGCGTACCGATGTGGAGAGAGAGCTCGGGAGGGAGATAAGGATGTACGAGCAGCTCTACCCTTCGTTTGCCCCGAAAGAGGAGCTGCTGCGCGACGGAATTGCGAATCTGCAGCACAAGGACAATGAGATTTACGATCAGCTGTTCCATTCCAACGCGCCGGAGGCGGACCCCGCGTTGAGCGGAGATTTCATGTCTGCGAGCTCCTCGCTGCCCGATGCCATGCTGACATCCTACACCCGCGACAAGGCGGACAGTCTCCTGGCGGTCTCGGCCGGCGTTGACGCCGCCTTCGAGAGAGTCTTCAGGATTTTGTCCCGCAATGAAAGCCCCGTGCCTCCGATGCGTCTGCCTGTGGACGGAATCACTTATTCGCAGATCGGAGCTTCGACGGGGATGAAAATGAATCCGTTCTACAAGGCCTATGTCTATCACGAGGGGCTTGACCTGGTCGTGGCGCGCGGTACGCCGGTGCTTGCCGCGGCCTCCGGCACAGTGCAGAGGGTCCAGACCTCCAAGAAGCTCGGCAAGACCGTGGAAATCCTCCACGACGGAGATTATACTACTGTCTATGCCCACCTCGAATCTGTCAGCGTCCGCACCGGGCAGCGGGTCGGGGCAGGAGCGAAACTCGGGACTGTCGGGATGTCGGGCAAGGCGTCCGCCCCGCATCTTCACTATGAAGTGCGGCGGAGCGGCGAGTTTCTCAATCCGATCAACTTCATCTTCGCCTCCGTAAGCCCGGCTGAGTATGCCAATATGCTTTATATGTCTGTAAATACCAAACAGTCAATGGATTAATCGTATGGAAAAGCTCTTCTACACCATAGGGGAGGTGGCCGCCGAGATAGGGGAGTCCGTCTCGCTGGTGAGGTTCTGGTCCAATTCTTTCCCGAAGCTCATACGGCCGCAGCGCAACGCCAAGGGCAACCGGCTCTATTCGGCCGGGGATCTGGAAACCTTCCGTCAGATGCACTATCTGATTAAAGAAAAGGGGCTCACCCTTGAGGGGGCCGGGAGACAGATGTCCGCCGAGCGGGCGGCGGTGGAGGCCAAAGTCAGGGTTCTCTCATCGCTGAAAGCCATACGAGCACAGCTTTCCGACATAAAAAAAGACCTGCAATAATTCAAAACAATTTCGTAACTTTGCAACTCGTATGAATTTTTAATTATGGCAACCACCAAGAAAACAACGAAAGTACAGACTCCGGTTGATGAGCGTGAGACTTTCGTGTCTCTGCGGAAGACTTTCGCCGAGAACGAACAGAGTGCGCAGGAGAAGCTCAAGACGCTTTATGAGCTTCAGGCAGTGGACAATGACATAGACAAACTTGTCCAGCTCAGAGGAGAACTCCCGGAGGAGGTGGCCTCGCTCGAGAAAGAGGTCGAGTCGCTGAAGGAGAAGCATGCCGGCGTGGAGCAGCTCATAGATGGTTATAATCAGAACATCGCCTCGTCGAAGAAAGAAATCGAGGAGTTCGATTCCGAGATAGAGAAATACCGCTCGCAGCTGGACAACATCTCCAACAGCCGCGAGTATGATTCCATCAACAAGGAGCTTGAGAATCAGACCCTTCTCAAGGCGATAGCGGAGAAGAACATCAACGAGGCCCGCGAGGCCATCGACGAAAAGAAGGTGGACCTTGACCGGATAAGCGACCGCATCACCATCAGGGAGGGGGATCTGGAATCCAAGAAGCAGGAGCTCGCCTCCATCGTGGAGTCGACCGCCAAGGAGGAGGCCGACCTCAACAAAAGGCGCGGGGCGTACGCCTCCAAGCTGGACGAGCGCACCTTGAGCGCGTACGAGCGTATCCGCAAGAGCACGCGCAACCATCTCGCGGTCGTGTCGCTGTTCCCGAAAAATGATGACAACACCTACGGGGATGCCTGCGGAGGCTGTTTCCACACCATCACGCCGCAGCGTCTCATCGACATAGCGTCCGGCAAGAAGCTCGTGATCTGCGAGCATTGCGGGCGCATCATAGTCAATCCGGACATCTAACGGCCAGGGTTCCGTATGCCTCCTCAGAAATCCGGAGTTCCGCGCAAGAAAGAACAGGGTGCCGACCTCGATAAGATAGGGCTTGAGATAGGCAATAAGCCTCCGCAGGCCCTTGACGTGGAAGAGGCCGTCCTCGGTGCGATGCTGCTCGAACCCGAGTGCGTGGACCAGGCCATGGAAGAGCTCACCCCGTCCTGCTTCTATGACAAGAAGCACAGGATGATTTTCGAGGCCATGTCTTCCCTGGTCATCGAGCATACTTCCGTCGATATCATCACGGTCAACGCCAAGCTCAAGGAACTCGGAAATCTGGAGACTGTAGGAGGCACGGTCGCACTTGCGAACCTTTCCGACAAGGTAGGTTCCGCCGCCCATGTCGAGTATTACATCAAGATACTCAAGCAGAAGACCATCCAGCGCGATTTGATAACCGCGTCGTATGGTATTCTGAAGGACTCGTATGACGACACCGTCAAGGTGGACGAGCTGATTGACAGTGCGCAGAGCCGGATTTACGATGCCATCCAGAGCAACGTCCGCAAGGAGGTGCAGGACATAGGCGGACTTATCAACACCGCGATAGAGAGCATCGAGAAGAAGCAGTCGGGCAACGGGCTGAGCGGAGTCCCTTCGGGATTCTTGAGCCTGGACACCATCACCATGGGCTGGCAGCCTTCGGATCTCATCATCCTGGCCGCCCGTCCGTCGGTCGGAAAGACGGCTTTCTCCCTCAACATCGCGCGCAACGCCGCAGTCGACCACCACATGCCGGTCGCCTTCTTCTCTCTTGAAATGGCGGCGATACAGCTCGCCAACCGTCTCATCACTTCCGAGTCCGGACTCCATCCGGACAAGATCAAGGGAGGAGTAAAGCTCGAGGAATACGAATGGCAGCAGCTGGAATACAAGTTGAGGGCGCTCTCCAAAGCCCCTCTGTATGTGGATGACACTCCGAGCCTTCCGCTGATGGAGTTCAGGACAAAGGCCAAGAATCTCGTGAAGAACAAGGGCGTGCGCCTCATAATCATCGACTATCTGCAGCTCATGCAGGGGCCGTCCGAACTCAGGGGGCTCCGCGAGCAGGAGGTGGCCGCGATTTCACGTACCCTCAAGGCGACGGCCAAGGAGCTGAACGTGCCGATCATAGCCCTTTCGCAGCTGTCCCGAAACGCGGTTCAGCGTCAGGGGGCAGGCGGCAAGCCCCAGCTCTCCGACCTTCGCGAATCCGGCTCCATCGAGCAGGATGCGGATATGGTCATCTTCATCCACCGTCCCGATTTCATCGGCCTGAGCGACAACGAAGGGGACAAGGAGAAGACTCAGATCATCATCGCAAAGCATCGAAACGGACAGACCCGGGACATCGATATGCGCTACAAGGGAGAGCAGCTCAAGTTCATGGAGGCGGATGACACGTTGGATATAAGGGGCGCTTCGTTCGGCTCGGCCATGAACGAAGATTTCGGAGCGCCGCCGCAGGAATTTACATCCGGAGCCAATGAATTCGAATAGCGAAATATCACACAAGGGCAGAATCGTCGGCATTACGCCCGAGTTTACGACCGTGGAGATAATTTCAGAATCGGCCTGCGGCTCCTGTCATGCCCGGAGCCTCTGCGGGCTTGGTGACGCCAAGACCAAGGCGGTGGAGCTGCCTACCCGCGCCTGGGACAATTATGAAGTGGGGGACGAGGTCGATGTGGTGCTCAAGGCTTCCATGGGCTACAAGGCCGTATGGCTCTCCTACGTGCTCCCGCTGCTCGTGCTCGTGTGCGTGCTTCTCATCCTGACCGTCGCCGGTGTGGCGGAGCTTTATGCCGGGCTTGGCGGCCTTCTGGCCGTGGCCGTTTGGTATATGGTTCTCTGGCTGTTTCGCGACAGGCTCAAGAACGAATATGTTTTCAATATAAATAAAAAGTAATGACGAACACTGTTATCCTGATCGTTGTGATTCTCACGGTGCTTGGCCTGCTGCTTTCGCTGGTCCTCTTCTGGGTGGCCCGAAAATTCAAGGTCGAGGAGGATTCGCGTATCGATGAAGTGGAAAAGGTGATGCCCGGCGCCAACTGCGGCGGCTGCGGCTTCGCCGGCTGCCGGGCCTTTGCGGACGCTGCCGTCAAGGCTTCGGACCTTGACCATCAGTACTGTCCTGTGGGCGGCAACGAAGTGATGAAGAAGGTCGCGGCCATCCTCGGCTATGAAGTCAAGGAGAAAGCGCCTCAAGTTGCGGTTGTACGATGCAACGGAAGCTGCGCCAACCGTCCGCGGACCAATGTCTATGACGGGGCGGATTCCTGCCGGGTCAAGGCATCTCTCTATAGCGGAGACACCGGCTGTTCCTATGGTTGTCTGGGCTGCGGCGACTGCGTGGCGGCCTGCAAGTTCGGGGCCCTCTCGATGGATCCCGAGACAGGTCTTCCTGTGGTCGATGAAGCTCTTTGTACGGCCTGCGGAGCCTGTGTCAAGGCCTGCCCTAAGAGCATCATCGAGCTTCGCAATATCGGTACCACTCCGAAGAACAACCGCCGCGTGTTCGTCTCCTGCGTCAACAAGGACAAGGGAGGGGTTGCACGCAAGGCCTGCGCCGTTGCCTGCATAGGATGCGGCAAATGTGCGAAAGTCTGCAAGTTCGATGCGATCACCATCGCCGACAACCTCAGCTATATAGATTTCAACAAGTGCAAGGCCTGCGGGCAGTGCTTCTTCGAGTGTCCGACCGGAGCGATCCATGTCGTGAACTTCACTCCTAAGAAGGTGGAGCCGAAACCTGCTCCGCAGCCGGCCGCAGTTCAAACGGAAGCAAAGAAGGAGGCCACAAATGAATAAGTTGACTTTTTCCATCGGCGGAGTTCATCCGCATGACAGCAAGATTTCCCGGGGCTGCGCCATTGAAACACTGCCTCTTCCTCAGACCGTATATGTCTCCATGGCCCAGCATCTTGGCGCTCCCGCCAAGCCGCTTGTCGCCGTGGGGGACAAGGTGAAGGCCGGACAGGTCATCGCCGAGCCGGGCGGATTCATATCGGCGTTCGTCCATTCTCCGGTGTCCGGCACCGTCAAGGCCGTCGCTCCGCGCAAGGATCTCGCCGGCAACTGGATGACGCATGTGGAGATTGCGGTGGAAGGGGATGAATGGGCCGAGGGGATAGACCTTTCGGACACCCTTGTCACCGAGATTCCGCAGGACAGGGCCTTTATCCTTGACCGCATCAAATCCTGCGGCGTGGTAGGTCTGGGCGGAGCCACTTTCCCGACTCACGTCAAACTCAATCCGGCCCCCGGCAAGGTGGCCGAGTGCCTGATACTCAACGGTGCGGAGTGCGAGCCTTATCTGACGAGCGACTTCCGCATCATGGTGGAGAGGCCGAAGGAGATTGTAGTGGGCGCGGCCATAATGCAGAAAGTTCTCGGCTGCCGCTGCGTGATAGGCGTGGAGGAGAACAAGCCCGAGGCGATCGAGGCTCTCCGGAAGGCCGTCGCCGAACTGGGATACAAGAACATGGAGGTCGCCGTCCTCAAGAAGCGCTACCCGCAGGGCGGAGAGAAGCAGCTCATCGACGCCGTGCTGCGCCGTCAGGTGAAATCCGGCTGCCTGCCGATTGACGCGGGCGCGGTGGTGCAGAACGTGGCCACCTCTCTCGCGGTATATGAAGCCGTACAGAAAAACCGGCCGCTCGTCACCAACACGCTGACGCTCACCGGAGACTGCCTCCCTGTGGAGAAGCAGCACAACTATCTTTTCCGGATCGGAACGCCGCTCTCCTACATAATGGAACAGGCGGGGGGAATCCCGGAGGGGGCGGCCAAGATAATAAGCGGCGGTCCTATGATGGGCAAGGCCGTCAGCAATCCCGACGCCTGCACGGTGAAGGGTTCGTCTTCCATCCTCTACCTGAGCCGTGAGGCGACAGAGCGCAAGGCCCCCCTCTCCTGCATCCGCTGCGGGCGCTGCAGCGACGCCTGCCCGATGGGGCTGGAACCGTTCCTGCTCAACAGACTCTACAAGGCGGCGGATTTTGCGGCCTTGGAACAGAACGCCGTACAGGATTGTATCGAATGCGGCTGCTGTCTGTACAGCTGTCCTGCCAATATACCTCTGCTTGATTATATCCGTCAGGCCAAGGGGCAGGTGATGGGTATCATTCGCGGACGTGCCGCAGCTGCGAAGGCCGCTGCCGAAGCCGCAAAAAAGAAAGATGAATAAAATATGGGAAAATTGATTGTTTCTCCGTCGCCGCACATACATGCGGACATCTCCACCCGGTCCATAATGAGGGACGTGCTCATCGCGCTCGCTCCCGCCGCTCTGGTGTCGGTGCTCTTCTACGGATGGGCGGAACTTCTCGTGCTCGCAGTCAGCATCGCCTCATGTGTCCTTGTCGAGTGGGCCGTGACCAAGTGGCTGCTCAAGAGGCCGTCGTCCGTTTCCGACCTTTCCGCCGCCGTGACCGGTCTTCTGCTGGCGATGAACCTGCCGGTGACGACTCCGTGGTGGGTCGTGTTCATCGGCGCTCTCTTCTCCATCGGGGTCGTCAAGATGACTTTCGGCGGTCTGGGGCAGAATATCTTCAATCCTGCCATCGCGGGCCGCGTGTTCCTGCTGATTTCGTTTCCTACCTATATGACTGACTGGACGGTGACCCCGGGATTCATCCATGCCACCGACGCCGTTTCGGGAGCCACCCTGCTCGGACGTTATGCCGAAGGGGGGATTGATGCGGTGGCCGGCACCGACTACCTGCGCACGCTTTTCCTTAACGTCGGCGGTTCGGCCGGAGAGATTTCCACGCTTGCGCTGCTGGCGGGTTTCGTCTATCTTCTCGTCCGCAAGGTCGTAAAGGCCTGGATACCGCTCAGCATCTTCGCCACGGTGTTCATATTCTCCGGCATTTTCTATCTCGTCGATCCGACCACTTACACCGACCCGATTTTCAATCTGCTTACCGGAGGTATGGTTCTCGGCTCCTGCTTCATGGCGACCGATTACGTGACCTCCCCTATGAGTACGCTCGGAGGAGTGGTATATGGTATAGGTATCGGTCTGCTCGTGATGCTGATCCGCTTCTTCGGCTCATACCCTGAGGGCATGTCGTTCGCGATTCTGATCATGAACTGCACCGTTCCTCTTCTCAACAATTGGTTTCATCAGAAAAAATACGGGAGGGCTTGATGATGGCTGCACAATCAACACTTAAGAACATGGCTCTCTGCCTTACGCTGGTATGCCTTATCTGCTCTGCGGTGCTCGGAGTCGCCTATGCCGTGACGCTTGAACCGGTCAGGGCCGCCCAGACCGCCAAGACCGCCAAGGCCGTGGCGAAGGTGCTTCCGGAGTTCACCGGAGAGGTGAAAGAGCAGTCCGTGACGTTCGAAGGCATGGAATATACCTACTATGCGACCGGGTCCGGGTATGCGATAATTTCTGTGGTGAACGGCTTCGGGGGCCCTGTCTCCGTGATGGTCGGCATCACGCCCGACGGAAAGGTGCATAACACTTCCGTCATATCCCACAGTGAGACGCCGGGCCTGGGGGCCAAATGCCAGAACGATGAAGGCTTCCTCGGGCAGTTCCGCGGACTTGACCCCGCTTCGACCAGACTTGCCGTGACAAAGGACGGGGGTGACATCGATGCCATCACGGCTTCCACCATCACTTCCCGGGCCTATACGCTTGCGGTGGCCAACGCTGTCAAGCTGTTCGGCTCTTTAACTTCAGAAAATGGAGGAGGAAAGGACAATGAGTAAACTTTCTCTGATTACCAAGGGCTTTGTCAAGGACAACCCGACTTTCTCGCTGGTGCTCGGCATGTGCCCTACACTTGCGACCACCACTTCCGCTATGAACGGACTTGAGATGGGGCTTGCGACGATGTTCGTGCTGGTGCTCAGCAATGTGGCCATCTCCCTTGTAGCCCCTGTCGTGCCGGACAAGGTGCGCATCCCGGCGTACATCGTCATCATAGCGACTTTCGTCACCGTGCTCCAGCTGTTGATGCAGGCGTATGTGCCGGCGGTGTATGAGACCCTCGGACTTTTCATACCTCTGATCGTGGTCAACTGTATCGTCCTCGGCCGTGCGGAGGCCTTCGCCAACAAGAACTCCGCCATTGACTCCGCCTGCGACGGTCTCGGCATAGGCATCGGTTTCACGATGTCGCTCACTGTCATCGGCATCATCCGTGAAATTCTCGGCAACGGCTCCGTCTTCGGCTGGAAGTTCATCCCCGGCGACGGCATCCTCGCATTCGTGATGGCTCCGGGAGCATTCCTCGTGCTGGGCTATCTGATGGTGCTGTTCAATAAGTTCCTTGCCAAAAAGTAGTATTGCGATATGGAATATATCATTATCATAATATCGGCGATATTCGTCAACAACGTACTGCTCTCCCAGTTCCTCGGCATCTGTCCGTTCCTCGGAGTGTCCAACAAGCTCTCCACCGCGACGGGAATGTCCGGGGCGGTGTGCTTCGTGATAACTCTCGCCACGGTCGTGACGTATCTGCTCAATCAGTACCTCCTCGTGCCTTTCGGACTGGAGTTCCTGCAGACGATTTCGTTCATCCTCGTCATTGCCGCCCTCGTGCAGATGGTGGAGATTGTGCTGAAGAAGATAAGCCCGTCCCTCTATCAGGCGCTCGGCATCTTCCTTCCCCTCATCACGACCAACTGCGCGGTGCTCGGTGTGGCCATCACCGTGGTGACCAAGGAATTCACCTTCGGCGGCCCGGCTCATATGCTCAATCTCGGCGAGGCGACCATCTATGCGCTCGCCACGTCTCTGGGATATGGGCTTGCGATGTGCCTTTTCGCCGGCATTCGGGAGCATCTTGCCCTCAACGACGTGCCGAAAGCCTTCAGGGGCCTTCCTATCGCGCTGATTTCCGTCAGCATAATGGCGATGGCGTTCCTCGGCTTCTCCGGCCTAGTTTAGGGAAACCAAACACTTGAAGTTATCGACAGCGATGCCGATACAGTATAAAAATCATTAATCCATCAAATTTTCAAACGTATGAAGAAAGCAATTATTGTTGTACTTTCTGTCCTGATGTTCGGAGTTGCTCTTTCAGCGCAGCCACGCACAATCGGTCTCCGCGGCGGTTACGGAGTTGAAATCTCTTACCAGCATGACCTCGGAAGCACCAACTTCCTTGAGGCTGACCTCGGTCTTGTCGGAGGCAGCAACTTCTACCTCACCGGAATCTATGACTACAGCTTCGCCCAGAGGGGCATCTTCAGCTTCTACGGCGGCCCTGGCGCTACCGTAGGTTTCTGGGACAACGGTGAGAGCACTGAGCTTTCTCTCGGTATCGCAGGACAGATCGGAACCGAGGTTGATGTTGAACCGTACATCTCGCTTCCTGTCCGTCTTTCCCTCGACTGGAGACCTACCTTCTACCTCGTAGGCGATTCAGGCTTCGCATGGTCAGGCTTCGCACTCGGCGTACGCTACATTTTCTAATCTACATACCACCCTTTCGGGTAATGTTTATGGGGACGGTTCAGGCTTTGGCACGGGCCGTCCTTATTCGTATGCCGCGCACTTGCATCTTTCTTCCGTATTGATTAATTTTGAACTCATAATGTATGAAATCTTAACCAAAGAGATGCTTACTCCGACGATTTGTCGGATGAGAGTTTCTGCTCCGCTGCTCTCCCGCTCTGCGGGCCCGGGACAGTTCCTGATGGTGCGTGCGGACGAGAAGGGGGAGAGAATCCCCTTGACAATAAGTGATTATGACCCGGAGGAGGGGAGCGTGACCATTGTCACGCAGGGCATCGGCGCGTCCACCCGGGACATTTTGTCTTTTGAGCCCGGGGAGAGTTTCAGCGATGTCTCCGGTCCTTTGGGCAGGGTCTCGGACTTTGTGGAAAAGACTTCGGAAGAGCTTGCAGAGAGCCGCTATATTTTCATCGCCGGAGGGGTCGGGACGGCTCCCGTCTATCCTCAGGCGAAGTGGCTGCATTCGCATGGCGCGAAGGTGGATGTGATTATAGGGGCCAAGACCCGCGACCTGCTCATCTATAAAGAAGAGATGGCGTCGGTCTGCGACAATCTTTTCATCTGTACGGACGACGGCTCGGAGGGCTTCCACGGGATGGTGACCGCCCTGCTTGAGAAGCTCGTCACGGAGGAGGGGCGCAGCTATACTATGGCAGTTGCGATAGGCCCGATGATAATGATGAAGTTCACGACCCTCGCAGCCGTCCGGCTCGGCCTTCCGATTACGGTGAGTCTCAACACCTTGATGGTTGACGGCACCGGCATGTGCGGAGCCTGCCGCGTGAGCGTGGGCGGAAGGACCCGCTTCGCCTGCGTGGAGGGCCCCGAGTTCAACGGGGCGGAAGTCGATTTCGACGAGGCTATGCGCCGGCAGGGTCAATATAAGTCCGAAGAGGCGGAAGCGCTCAAAAATCATAAATGTAGAATAGGGAGGGGAAAGTGATGGCAGAAAGAATACCGAGAGTGCCTGTCCGTGAACAGGATCCCAAGCTCCGCGCGACCAATTTTGAAGAGGTATGTTATGGCTACAATGAGCAGGAGGCTTTGCTTGAGGCTACCCGTTGCCTGCACTGCAAGAATCCGCGCTGCGTGGCGGCCTGTCCCGTGGGATTGAAAATCCCTGATTTCATCGCGAAGCTCCGCGAGGGGGACATCGCCGGCGCATCCGACGTCATCGCCGAGGATTCTTCTCTGCCGGCGGTCTGCGGGCGGGTATGTCCGCAGGAGACCCAGTGCGAGGGCAGCTGCATACTCGGAGTGAAGGGAGAGCCTGTGGCGATAGGCAAGCTGGAGAGGTTCGTGGCCGATTACATGAGAGAGCATCGCGGGACGGACAGCTCTACGGCTGCTCTGAAGGCCGCAGCCCCCAACGGGGTGAAGGTGGCGGTCATCGGTTCCGGCCCGTCGGGTCTCGCCTGCGCGTCCGACCTTGCCAAGTGGGGGTACGACGTCACCATATTCGAAGCCCTGCACAAAGCCGGCGGAGTGCTGGAATACGGCATTCCGGAGTTCCGTCTGCCAAAGGAGAAGGTGCTCAGGCACGAAGTGGATGACGTGCGCAGGCTTGGTGTGAAGATAGAGACTAACGTGATAGTGGGCAGGACCATCACCATTGACTCTCTTATGGACGAGATGGGATTCAGGGCCGTATTCGTCGGCACCGGAGCGGGCCTGCCGAAGTTCATGGGCATCCCCGGGGAAAATCTCTGCGGGGTGTTCTCCGCCAACGAGTTCCTGACGCGCAACAATCTTATGTGCGCGTGGCGCGAGGACTATCTAACCCCGATACATGCCGGACGCAAGGTCTGTGTGGTGGGAGGCGGCAACGTCGCGATGGATGCGGCCCGCACGGCTTTGAGGCTCGGAGCCGAGGTGCATATTGTCTATCGCCGCACGGAAGTAGAGCTTCCTGCCCGCCGCGAAGAGGTTCACCACGCCAGGCAGGAGGGGATTGTTTTCGACCTGCTGACCAATCCGGTGGAGATTGTCGGAGATGACAAGGGCTGGGTGAAGTCCCTCAGGTGCATAAAGATGGAGCTTGGCGAGCCGGATGCGAGCGGGCGAAGAAGCCCAGTGCCGGTTCCGGGCTCAGAGTTCGAGATAAGTGCGGATACTGTGATAATGGCCCTCGGAACATCTTCCAACCCTCTGATTGCCAACACTACTGAGGGGCTTGAAACCACCCGCCGCGGCTGCCTTGTCGCCGATGAGAGCGGAGCCACCACGAGAAAGGGAGTGTTCGCCGGGGGAGATGCCGTCACCGGGGCGGCTACGGTGATTCTGGCCATGGGCGCCGGACGCAGGGCCGCTGCCGCCATCGACCGATATCTCCGGTCCGGCACATAGGGCCTGGTTGTTACGCCACATAAAATAACACTATAAATGAAAGAAGAACCTTTGTCAAAATCTATCCGGACGCTCAAATTCTGGAAGGAGATGCTTATCATCTCCATATCGATGTTCATCGCCGCGGCTGCGGTGTACTACTTCCTCGTGCCAAGCAAGCTTGTCGTGGGCAGCATTTCCGGCCTGTCGATAGTGGTCAGCGGGGTGCTGGCGGGTATGGGCGTCGTGGTCAAGGTGTCCACCGTCGTGCTGATAATCAATGCAGTATTGCTCGTGATAGCCTACATCCTGATAGGCCCGGAATTCGGGGTGAAAACGGCCTATGCCGCTCTAATACTCGGGCCTATGATGAACGTATGGGAGAGCATCTGCCCTTATGAGCAGCTTATGGAACCGGGGGCGGCCTCCATGATGGGCAATCTGTGGTTCGACCTGCTCACTTTCGTGCTCGTGCTCAGCGCTTCTCAGGCCCTGCTTTTCCGCATCAACGCCTCCACCGGAGGACTTGACATCATCGCCAAGATAGTCAACAAATACTTCCACTTCGACATGGGGACTTCCGTGACGATATCCGGGGTGATCATCTGCTGTACGGCCTTCCTCATCAACCCGTTCCGCCTCGTCATCATCGGCCTTATCGGCACATGGATCAACGGGCTGATCGTCAATTATTTCATGGCTTCCCTGAGCCGCCGCAAGAGAGTATGCATCATATCCGAAGAGCATGAGAAAATCCGGAAGTACATCATAGATGACATTGTCCGGGGCTGTACGCTCTATGACGTGACGGGCGGCTATGGCGGCAAGAATTATGTGGAGATTCAGGTTCTTCTGACCCAGAGCGAGTTCGCCGACCTCATGGCTTTCATCCGTGACAGCGACATCAAGGCGTTCATCACCGCCGGCAACGTCAGCGAGGTCTATGGCCTCTGGAGCGACCACAGGGACGACAAAAAGAAAAAAGGGAAGTGATTCCGGCGCGACTCGAACGCGCGACCCACAGCTTAGAAGGCTGTTGCTCTATCCAACTGAGCTACGGAACCAGACTCATCCCACGAAAGGGAATGCAAAGTTAGAAAGTGTTTTGAACAATTCAAAACACTTTTATTTATTTCTTCTATGGACGGACAGCCGGACATAGGACGCCGCGCCGAGCACTATGATCAGCAGGGCGTGCGTCTCGTGGCTCAATGTTGCGAAAAGCAGCCCCGTCTCCCAGGTCGCGCCATAGATGGACTCCAATGTCAGCGAGACCAGGTAGTGGTATGCGCCCATGCCTCCCGGAACCGGGATGATGGAGGCTATGTTTCCCACTGCGGAGACGAAAAGCGAGTCAAAGAACGTCAGATGCGAAAGCGCCGGGATGGCAAGGAAATTATAGTAGGTCATCAGGAGGTAGGTCAGCCAGATGCCTATGGTGTACAGGACGAACGCCCCCTTGCGGCGGATGTGCACGAAGCTCGCTATCCCGGCTCCAAGCCCCCTCACCGCCCCTGCGACCTTGGCGCAGAACGGATATTTCCCCTGCCAGCGGAATACGGCCCAGACAAAGGCTGCAAGAGCGAGCAGAATCGGGGAGAGAACCCACCACATGGAAAAACCGAGGCTGTGGGCCAGCGGATTCCAGATGTTGGCGATGAAGAAATCTCCGAACGTGCCCCATTTCAGGACGAGGGCGAGGACAAGCAGGAAGAGCACCAGCAGGACATCCCAGGCCCGCTCACACACGATCGTGCCGAGAATCTTGTTGTAGGTCATCTTCTTGGATCTTATGTAGCCTCCGCGGACGAACTCCCCGGCTCCCGGCAGAACCACGTTCACCATGTTCCCCAGGTTCGACGCATCCCAGGCGTCAAGCATCTTCACTTCCGGGTCGAGAGGCTCCATCATCACCCGCCATCTTTCTTCTCTGAAGAAAAGCGCAAGCACGGAAACCAAGGTGAAAACCAGCACATAACCCCATCTCGTCTCTTTCAGCCCTTCCCAGAAGGCCCTCCAGTCGATGCCCTTGAATGCAAACCATACGAGCACCGCCGCCAATCCGACGGACAGCAGATACTTGAATACTTTGGCTGCTTTCTTATTCATATAGCGGCGCAAATTTACGGATATTTATGCTAATTTTGCAAGATATGAAATCGATACTCGGAATAGGGAACGCCCTTACGGACATCCTCGCGGTTCTGCCGGATGACTCGCTCCTCAATACTTATCACCTGCCCAAGGGCAGCATGCAGCATGTGGACATGGAGACCGGAGACAAGATCTGGGAGGCAATCAAGCCGCTTGGGGTCAAGTATGTGGCAGGCGGTTCGGCCGCCAACACCATCACCTGCGCCGCAGTTCTCGGCATGCCGTCAAGTTTTATCGGAAAGATAGGCGATGATGAACTGGGCCTTCATTTCAAGCACGATCAGGAGAAGTACGGAGTCAGGAACATCCTGCTCAAGAGTCGTCATTCCAGCGGGCGTTCGATAGTGTTCGTCAGCGGAGGCAATGCCGAGCGCACCTTCGCCGTCTATCTCGGAGCGGCTCTGGACCTGGTGCCGGAGGATCTCGACCCGAAGTGGTTCGAGGGGTATGATTATTTTCACATCGAAGGATATCTTGTTCAGAATCAGTCTCTCACGAGAAGGGCCGTGGAGCTTGCACACAGAGCCGGCTGCACAATATCCCTTGATATGGCGTCATACAATGTCGTCGAGTCCAATCTTGCATTTCTGCACGACATCGTCGAGAACTACGTGGACATAGTGTTCGCGAACGAGACGGAGTCCAAATCCTTCACCAAGCTGAACGATCCCCGGAAGGCTCTGGACGAAATTGCGAAGCTCTGCAAAATCGCTGTAGTCAAGATCGGCAAGGACGGGAGCTGGATCAAGTCCGGAGAAGAGGTTCATTTCATCCCGGCGTGGCCGGCCGCCACGGTGGACGCGACCGGAGCGGGGGACACCTACGCGGCGGGCTTTCTCTATGCGCACTCCCTCGGGCGCGGACTTAAGGAATGCGGGGAGGCCGGTTCGATAATCGCGGCCAAGGTCGTGGAGGTCGTCGGCACCAAGATTGATTCCGGGCGCTGGGAGGATGCCAAAAAAGAAATAAAAGAGCTTTTCTCATCAGACTCCGCCCGATGAAGAATCCTTTCGCATTGCTGCTGCGCTACATTGCTCTCAGACGCAACGGGAGCGAGGTTCCGCACGGCCTGCATCCGCTGAGTGCAATCCGGCAGGCGACTGTGCTCCTCTCTCCTCTTGAGGAGGATTGCTCTGATGTAAAGGCGGATATCGAGCATTTCTTCGGTCAGAAGAACATAGCGGTCAGGCTGATATGTCCCGATAAAAAAGATCTTGACCTTATCGGCACCGTCAGAAAGAAATTCAGAGCAGACAGGCTTCCGGAAGGGTCCGGAGAGCTTCTCGTCTCTCTCCCGAATCCGGACGGAGGATTCTGGACCGAATATGAGGCTCGGTGCAGCAACGCCTGCTTCAAAATAGGACGGCGGCAGTACAAAGGAGGGGTTTTCGACCTTGTGATCCTTTCCCCTGACAGCGGAACCCCGTCGAGCCAGTCGGACGTATTCTCAGAAATAAAAACCTACCTCAACAACATTATCAGATGAAATCTTTGAAACATTATCTCACCGTGGCCCTCAAGGGCTTCGGGATGGGTGCGGCCAATGTGGTGCCCGGCGTGAGCGGCGGTACTATCGCGCTCCTTACCGGAATCTATTCCGACATTGTGAACGCTCTCAACGCCGTGACGGAGAAGCAGACATGGAAGGCTCTCCTGAGCGGCCGCTTCGCGGAGTTCGGGAAGCTTGTCAACGGGAAATTCCTCGCCGCCCTGATGCTCGGTGTGATTGTCAGCGTGTTCTCCCTCGCCAAGGTGGTGACATCCTGCCTGACGCTCTATCCGATACTCACCTGGGCTTTCTTTTTCGGGCTGATTCTCGCCTCCACGGTCATCATGTTCCGTGATGTCAAGGATTTTCGTCTCAAGGATTTTATTTTCGTCATCTGCGGCATAGTCATCGGAGTAGTGGTCTGCACCCTGTCTCCGACCGAGACCCGCGACGACATCTGGTTCATCTTCATCTGCGGTGCGGTCTCCATCTGCGCCATGATTCTCCCCGGCATTTCGGGCAGTTTCATCCTGCTGGTGATGGGCAAGTACAACTACGTGATGCAGGCCATCTCGGATTTCAACTGGCCGATAATCATCGTTTTCGGCCTTGGCTGCGTGGTCGGGATACTCGCTTTCGCGAAGTTTCTCCACTGGCTCCTCGCACGATGGGAGCGCCAGACGCTGCTCGTGCTTCTGGGCTTCGTGCTCGGATCGTTGATAAGGGTTTGGCCGTGGTATGACATCGCCGCCGTGGAGAAAGCGCAGCTGCTGCGCACCGGCAGCGTGTCCCCGCTTGACCTTCAGATTCCGGGGGCCGTTCTCTGGTGCGTTGTAGGTATCGCCCTTGTCGTGCTTTTCGACCGTCTCGGCTCCCGCAAGAAGGCCGCCTAAAAGTCTTTCAGCACCAGTTCCACCGGACAGTGGTCGGAGCCGGGGATTTCGTTGTGAATTTCGCTTGAGACCATCCTGTCCGCCATCTTGTCCGACACCAGGAAATAATCGATGCGCCAGCCTGCGTTCCTCTCGCGGGCGCGCATTCTGTATGACCACCAGGAATATTTGACCTCCTGCGGATGCTGTTCCCTCCAGCTGTCGTGGAATCCCGCGGCGAGGAGTTCGCTCATCTTTCCCCGCTCTTCATCGGAAAATCCCGCGTTGAAATGGTTGGTCGCCGGGTTCTTGAGGTCTATCTCCTCGTGAGCCACGTTCATGTCGCCGCAGATGACCACCCCCTTCTCCGCTGCAAGCGAGCGGACATAGTCCCTAAATGCATCCTCCCAGCTCATCCGGTAGCCAAGCCGCCTAAGCCCGTCCTGCGAGTTGGGGGTATAGACATTGACAAGATGGAAGTCCGGCATTTCAAGCGTGACGACCCGGCCTTCGGTATCGTGTTCGTCCGCCCCGATGCCGTATCTTACGCTGATGGGTTCCGCCCTGCTGTATATGGCCGTTCCCGAGTAGCCTTTCTTCTCGGCGTAGTTCCAGTATGAACGGTATCCGGGGAATTCCAGATCGATCTGCCCCGCCTGCAGTTTGGTCTCCTGAAGGCAGAAAAAATCCGCATCGAGCTTCTCGAAAATCTCCTTGAAGCCCTTTCCTGCCACGGCCCTCAGGCCGTTCACGTTCCAGCTTATGAATTTCATAGGACTAAAGTAAGCATTTTTTCGTATCTTCGTGAGATTATCGACAATTGCAATGAGAAATCTCAGTCTTACCAATACACTTTCGCATAGAAAGGAACTTTTCGTGCCGGTGCATCCGGGGCACGTCGGGATGTACGTATGCGGGCCGACCGTCTATGGCGATGCGCATCTGGGCCATGCTCGCCCGGGTGTGACCTATGACGTGCTCGCCCGATTGCTGCGCCATCTGGGCTACAAGGTGCGTTATGTGCGCAATATCACCGATGTCGGACATCTGGAGCACGATGCCGACACGGGGGAGGACAAGATAGCCAAGAAGGCCCGTCTGGAGCAGCTGGAGCCGATGGAGGTGGTGCAGACCTATACCCTGCGCTACCACGAGGCGATGCGCAAGCTCAACGTGGCTCCGCCGTCCATCGAACCGCGGGCGTCGGGACACATCATCGAGCAGATTGAGGCGATCAAGAAAATCCTCGCCGCAGGCTATGCCTACGAGAGCAACGGCAGCATCTATTTCGATGTCGCCAAATACAATGAGGATTTCCACTACGGAGTGCTCTCCGGGCGCAATCTCGATGATACGCTGGAAGGGACCCGCAGCCTGGACGGACAGTCCGACAAGAGAGCCCCGTATGACTTCGCGCTGTGGAAAAAGGCCGAGCCGGAGCACATCATGCGCTGGCCGTCCCCTTGGGGGGAGGGTTTCCCGGGCTGGCATCTGGAGTGCTCCGTGATGGGGGAGAAGTACCTCGGGCGCGAGTTTGATATCCACGGGGGCGGAATGGATCTGATGTTCCCGCATCACGAGTGCGAAATCGCCCAGAATCAGGCCTCCCGGGGGACTCAGGGCGTGCATTATTGGGTTCACAACAACATGATCACCATCAACGGACAGAAGATGGGCAAGTCGCTGGGCAACTTCATCACCCTGCCCGAGCTTTTCTCCGGCAGTCATCCCAAGCTCGTGCAGGCCTACAGCCCGATGACGGTGCGTTTCTTCATACTGCAGGCGCATTATCGCAGCACTCTCGACTTCTCCAACGAGGCTCTTCAAGCCTCGGAGAAAGGGCTCAAGCGCCTGATGCAGGCCGCCCGCGAGCTCTATGCCATGGCAGGCCTGGACATCCCTCAGCGTGCCTATGGCGAGATGGACGAGGCCGTCGCCCCAGACAGCTGTCCTGCGGAGAGCGCCGAGGTCAAGGCGATTTTCGAAGGGGTTTATGATGCGCTGTGCGATGATATCAACACCCCTGTCGCCCTTGCGCACATCTCGGAGGCCGTGCGTCTGATAAATTCCGCCAAGGCCGGGCAGCTCACTTTGGGCGAGGGTGACAAGGCCACTCTCGTGCAGATATTTGACGACATAGTCTTCGGCGTGCTTGGCCTTAGGGACGAGGAAGGCTCGGAAGGCTCGGAAGGCAAGGTCATCTCCGGACTTATGGACATGGTTCTTGAGCAGCGTGCGGCGGCGAAGGCCGCCAAGGACTGGGCTGTCTCCGACCATATCCGAAGCTCCCTCAAGGCCCTCGGCATTCAGGTCAAGGACACCAAGGACGGAGCCGAGTGGACGCTGGAGTAGGAGGGCGGCGGCTCTTTCCAAAATAAAAAAAGCCCGGCGAAGAACGCCGGGTTTTTTATTGATAAGTCGAAGCTTAAAGTTCGCTGAGCTCCTGCGTGGACTCGTCCTTGTGCGTCACGATGATATCCTGATATTCTTTCAGGCCCGTGCCGGCAGGGATGAGGTGACCGCAGATGACATTCTCCTTGAGTCCTTCGAGGTGGTCGACGCGTCCGCGGATGGCGGCTTCGCTGAGCACCTTGGTGGTCTCCTGGAAGGATGCGGCGGAGATGAAGCTGTCCGTCTTGAGCGCAGCCCTCGTAATACCCTGAAGTATGAGGCGTGCGGTGGCCGGACGTGCCGGACGCGAGGACATCACTTCAAGCCCCTGTCTCTCCAGTGAAGAGTTCTCGCTGCGCAGCTCGCGGGCTGATATGATCTGCCCGGCTTCGTATCTCTGAGAACCTCCGACACTGAGAATCACGTGCTTGCCGTAGATGTTGTCGTTGGCGTCGATGAACTTCCACCTGTCCACCATCTCCTCGCTGAGGAACTCGGTGTCGCCCGGATTGGTTATCTCGACCTTGCGCATCATCTGGCGTACGATGATCTCGAAATGCTTGTCGTTGATCTTCACGCCCTGAAGACGATATACGGCCTGAACCTCGTTGACGATGTAGTCCTGAGCCTTGACAGGCCCGAGGATGTTCAGGATGTCGCTCGGGGACACGCCGCCGTCTGAAAGCGGGGTGCCGGCCTTGACGTAGTCGTTCTCCTGCACGAGAATCTGCTTGCTGAGCGGTACGAGGTAGTGCTTTTCCACGCCGTACTTGTTCTTGACGATGATCTCACGGTTACCGCGCTTGATCTTGCCCATGAGCACTTCTCCGTTGATTTCGGAGAGGATGGCAGGGCTTGACGGATTCCTGGCTTCGAAGAGCTCCGTGACGCGCGGAAGACCGCCGGTGATATCGCTGGCCTTGCCGATTGCGCGCGGAATCTTCATTATGACCTCGCCGATCTTGACCTTGCTGCCGTCTTCGGCCATCAAGTGGGCTCCTACAGGCAGGTTGTACTGCTTGATGCTGTCCCCGGCCTCATTGACAATGACGAGAGTAGGACTCTTGGTCTTGTCCTTGGACTCGATGATGACCTTGTCGGTGCTGGTGGAATATTCGTCGGCGCTCTCTTTCTGGAAAGTCACGCCCTCGATCATGTTCTCGAAGCGTACGGTACCTGCCGTCTCCACGATTGTGGTGGCGTTGTACGCATCCCAGTCGCAGATGAGGTCTCCCTTCTTGACTTTGTCGCCGTCACCCTTGTAGAGCACAGCTCCGTAAGGGACGTCGTACTGTGAGAAGGTGATTCCGGTGTTTTCGTCAAGAATGCGGAGTTCGGCCATTCGGCTGACTACTACCGTTTCCTTGCGTCCGTCGTCGGCGACTCTCTCGATGGTACGGAGCTCCTCGAACTTGAGGACGCCGTTGTACTTGGATTCGATGGAAGAGTCGGCGGCGGAAGAAGATGCCGTACCTCCGACGTGGAAGGTACGCAGTGTCAGCTGAGTACCCGGCTCACCGATGGACTGCGCGGCGATGACTCCGACGACTTCGCCTTTCTCTACCATGCGGCTGGTCGCGAGGTTGCGCCCGTAACACTTGGCGCAGACACCCTTGCGGCTCTCGCAGGTCAGCACGGAGCGTATCTCCACCTGCTCGATAGGGAGCGAGTCGATGAGATCCGCCTCTTTCTCGCGGATTTCTTCTCCGGCCTTGATGATGAGTTCACCCGTGAGAGGGTTGAAGATGTCATGTACCGAAGTGCGTCCGAGAATCCTCTCTCCGAGTGACTCCACGATTTCGTCCTTGTTCTTGATTGCCGTGGCGATCAGTCCGCGCAGCGTGCCGCAGTCCTGCTCGTTGATTATGACATCGTGCGACACGTCCACCAGACGCCTTGTCAGATATCCTGCGTCCGCAGTCTTCAACGCGGTGTCGGCCAGACCCTTACGGGCTCCGTGGGTGGAGATGAAGTACTCGAGCACCGTCATTCCTTCCTTGAGGTTGGAGACGATAGGGTTCTCGATGATGTCAGCTCCGGAGGCTCCCGCTTTCTGAGGCTTGGCCATAAGTCCGCGCATGCCGCAGAGCTGCTTGATCTGGGTGGTTGAACCACGTGCTCCGGAATCCAGCATCATATAGACAGGGTTGAATCCCTGCTGGTCGGCTGAAATCTGGTTGGTCACGATCTTGGTCAGTTTGTTGTCCACTGCGGACCAGAGGTCGATGACCTTGTTGTATCGCTCGTTGTTGGTGATGAAACCGCTGTCGTAGTCGTCCCGGATGTTTGCCACCTGTTTGTAGGCATCCTCCACGAGGGAAGTCTTCTCCGCAGGGACGAGCACGTCTCCGAGGTTGAACGAGATGCCGGCGCGGAACGCCTGGTCGTATCCGAGGTTCTTGATGTCATCGAGGAACTTCGCCGTGCGGGTCACGCCCGTGTGCTTGATGACGTTGGTGATGATCTTCCTGAGGGATTTCTTTCCGAGAACCTCATTGACATAAGGCACTTCATCGGGAACATACTGGTTGACGATGATGCGGCCCGCCGTGGTCTCGACCATCTCGGTTCCCTTGGAGGAATCCTGCTTGTCGGCCGGGAGACGCACGGAAATCTTGGCGTGCATGTCAATCGCCTTCTCGTCGTATGCCACGATGACTTCCTCTGCGGAGTAGAATCTCATGCCCTCACCCTTGGCCCCCGGACGAATCTTGGTGATGTAATAGAGTCCGAGCACCATGTCCTGGGAAGGAACGGTGATAGGCGCGCCGTTGGCCGGGTTGAGGATGTTCTGCGAACCGAGCATCAGGAGCTGCGCCTCCATCACGGCGGCGTTGCCGAGCGGAAGATGCACGGCCATCTGGTCACCGTCGAAGTCGGCGTTGAACGCCGTACATGCGAGAGGGTGCAGCTGGATGGCCTTGCCTTCGATCATACGCGGCTGGAAGGCCTGGATACCGAGCCTGTGCAGGGTAGGTGCACGGTTGAGCAGCACCGGATGTCCCTTCATCACGTTCTCGAGAATATCCCAGATGACCGGGTCTTTACGGTCCACGATCTTCTTGGCGGACTTGACGGTCTTCACGATACCGCGCTCAATCAACTTGCGGATGATGAACGGTTTGTAGAGCTCGGCAGCCATGAACTTAGGCAGACCGCACTCGTGCATGTTCAACTCCGGACCCACCACGATGACGGAACGTGCGGAGTAGTCCACACGCTTTCCGAGGAGGTTCTGGCGGAAGCGTCCCTGCTTTCCCTTGAGGGAGTCCGAAAGGGATTTGAGAGCCCTGTTGGTCTCGCTCTTGACGGCGGAAGACTTCTTGGAATTGTCGAAAAGCGAATCGACGGCTTCCTGGAGCATGCGCTTCTCATTGCGGAGGATCACCTCCGGAGCCTTGATTTCGATGAGCCTCTTGAGGCGGTTGTTGCGGATGATGACGCGGCGGTAGAGGTCGTTGAGGTCGGTGGTCGCGAAACGTCCTCCGTCAAGAGGCACGAGCGGACGCAAATCCGGCGGAATCACAGGAATCACCTTCATCACCATCCATTCCGGCCGGTTGATTCCCTTTGATTCCTGGAACCACTTCACAACCTGAAGCCTTTTGAGAATCTCCGCCTTGCGCTGCTGGGAGTTCTCCGTGAGCATCCTCTGACGGAGATCCTTGGCGAGCTCCTCGATGTCTATCTCCTTGAGCAGGTCATAGACTCCCTCCGCTCCCATCTTGGCGATGAACTTGTCCGGATCGGAATCCGGAAGGTTGTTGTTGCCGGGGATGCGGGCGAGGATGTCCAGATACTCGTCCTCGGAGAGAAGGGCCATCTTGTCCACTTCGGCGGCTCCCGGTTTCACCACTATGTATCTCTCATAGTAGATGACGGACTCGAGTTTCTTGGCCGGAAGACCGAGAAGGGCCGAAATCTTGTTCGGAGCGGACTTGAAGTACCAGATGTGCGCTACCGGAACGGTCAGGGTGATGTGGCCCATCCTTTCACGGCGCACTTTCTTCTCGGTCACTTCGACGTTGCACCTGTCGCAGACAATGCCGCGGTAGCGGATTCTCTTGTACTTTCCGCAATAGCACTCGTAATCCTTGGTCGGCCCGAAAATCTTCTCGCAGAAGAGTCCGTCCCTTTCAGGCTTGTAGGTCCTGTAGTTGACGGTCTCCGGCTTGAGAACCTCTCCGCATGAACGTGCGGTGATGTCCTCGGGGGACGCAAGCGAGATGCTTATCGTCTGGAAGTTGCTCTTAATCTTATTGTCTTTATTATTGAATGCAGGCATATTGTTATATGTTCAAACAATTATTCCAAAGTAACCTTGAGACCAAGACCGCGGAGTTCGTGGAGGAGCACGTTGAGTGACTCCGGAATACCTGCAGGCGGGATAGGATCTCCCTTGACGATGGCTTCGTAGGTCTTTGACCTTCCGGTCACGTCATCGGACTTGACGGTGAGAATCTCCTGAAGCGCGTTGGCTGCGCCGAAGGCTTCAAGAGCCCACACCTCCATCTCTCCGAACCTCTGTCCTCCGAACTGCGACTTGCCGCCGAGAGGCTGCTGGGTGATGAGCGAGTAAGGTCCGATTGAACGGGCGTGCATCTTGTCATCGACCATGTGGCCGAGCTTGATCATATAAATCACACCGACCGTGGCCGGCTGGTCGAAGTAGTCTCCGGTGCCGCCGTCACGCAGGCGGGTCTTGCCGAATCTCGGCACGCCTGCCTTGTCCGTATAGTCGCAGATCTCCTCGATGCTGGCACCGTCGAAAATCGGGGTGCTGAACTTCAGACCGAGCCTGTGTCCGGCCCATCCGAGCACGGTTTCGTAAATCTGGCCGAGGTTCATACGTGAAGGTACGCCGAGAGGGTTGAGAACGATGTCCACAGGCGTACCGTCCTCAAGGAACGGCATGTCTTCCTGACGCACAATCTTGGCGACGATACCCTTGTTGCCGTGTCGGCCGGCCATTTTGTCGCCGACGGTGATCTTGCGCTTCTTGGCTATATATACCTTCGCTATCTGCATCACTCCGTTAGGAAGCTCGTCTCCGATCTTGATCTTGTCCATCTCACGCTTGCAGATGGCCTGTTCCGTCTTGAGCGCGATGCAGTAGTTGTTGATAAGGTCGCGGATGAGGTCATTCGTCTCCTTGTCGCCGGTCCACTTGTTGGAGTTGATGTTGTTGTAGTCGATGCTTTTGAGAATCTCGGTCGTGATCTTCTTGTCTTTCTCAAGAATCTCCACTCCATAGAGGTCGGTGATGCCTGCGCTCTTCTTGTTCTTGGTGAGCACGACGAGTTTCTGCAGGAAGTCGGAATAGAGCTTTTCGGCCTTGCGGTCGTACTCTGCCTGACGCATCTCCAGTCTTGCCTTCTGGTCGTTCTTCGCGGCTCCCTTGCGGGAGCTGTCCTTGGAGATCTTGGTGTAGAGGGAGGTCTTGATGACGGTTCCGCTCAGCGACGGGTTGGCCTTGAGCGAAGCGTCCTTGACATCTCCGGCCTTGTCGCCGAAAATCGCTTTGAGGAGCTTCTCCTCCGGTGACGGGTCGCTCTCCCCCTTAGGTGTGATCTTGCCGATCATGATGTCGCCCGGCTCGATGTGCGCACCGATGCGTACGATACCGTCCTCCCCGAGGTTGCGGGTGGCATCCTCGCTGACGTTCGGAATGTCGGACGTGAGCTCCTCCATACCGCGCTTGGTGTCACGCACTTCGGTCAGATACTCGTCCACGTGCACGGACGTGAGGACATCCCACTTGACCATCTCTTCGGACAGCACGATGGCATCCTCGTAGTTGTATCCCTTCCAAGGCATGAAAGCCACCTTGAGGTTGCGCCCGAGGGCGAGCTCCCCGTTCTGGGTGGCGTAGCCTTCCGTAAGAACCTGACCTTTGACCACCTTGTCGCCATTCTTGACTACAGGTTTCAGGGTGATGGTCGTGCTCTGGTTGGTCCTGCGGTAGATAGGCAGCTTGTAGGTGGTCTCTTCCGGCAGGAAGCTGACGAAAGCCTCCCCTTCGCTGCGTTCGTACTTCACGCGGATTTCGTTGGCGTCCACATAGGTGACTTCTCCGTTGCGTGTCGCGACAACCTGCGTGCGTGAGTCGATGCAGGCCCTTTCTTCCAGTCCGGTGCCCACGATAGGGGATTCCGGTTTGAGAAGAGGCACGGCCTGACGCATCATGTTCGCTCCCATCAGGGCGCGGTGAGCGTCATCGTGCTCAAGGAAAGGAATGAGTGACGCGGCCACTGAAGCCATCTGGTTCGGGGCCACGTCCATATAATCGACCTTGTCTTTCGTCACGACAGGGAAGTCGGCTTCAAGACGGCACTGGATGCGGTCTTCAAGGATGTTGCCGTTGTCGTCCATCTTCACTTTGGCGAGGGAGACGAGCTTGTTCTCCTCCTCCTCCGCGCTCATATAGTGGCATCCCTCCGGGCTCAGGTCCACCTTGCCGCCCTTCACGTCGCGGTAAGGGGTTTCGATGAATCCGAGGTCATCGATGCGTGCATAGACGCACAGGGATGAGATAAGACCGATGTTCGGTCCTTCCGGAGACTCGATAGGGCAGAGGCGGCCATAGTGAGTGTAGTGTACGTCCCTGACCTCGAATCCGGCCCTGTCTCGGCTCAGACCTCCAGGGCCGAGGGCGGACAGACGTCTCTTGTGGGTGATTTCCGCAAGAGGGTTTGTCTGGTCCATGAACTGTGACAGCTGACTCGTGCCGAAGAACGAATTGATTACGGACGAGAGGGTCTTGGCGTTTATCAGGTCGATAGGGTTGAACTGCTCGCTGTCGCGGACGTTCATCCTCTCCCTGATGGTGCGTGCCATACGGCTGAGGCCCACGCTGAACTGGTTGGCAAGCTGCTCTCCCACGGTGCGGACGCGACGGTTGGAGAGGTGGTCGATGTCATCGACGGTAGCCTTGGAGTTGATCAGCTGGATGAGATACTTTATGATCTCTATGATGTCGGTGTTGGTGAGCACACGGACGAGAGGGTCTATGGACAGGCCGAGCTTCTTGTTGAGACGGTAGCGTCCGACGCTGCCCAGATCGTACCTCTTCTCGGAGAAGAAGAGCTTGTCGATAACGTCTCTTGCCGTGCTTTCATCAGGCGGTTCCGAGTTGCGGAGCTGTTTGTAGATGTAGTTGACGGCCTCTATCTCCGTGTTGGTAGGGTCTTTCTGGAGCGTGTTGAAGATGATGGCGTACTCGTTTGAGTTGGCCTCGTCCTTCTGGAGAAGGATGCTCTTCTCGTCAGCCTGGAGAATGGCGTCGATGGTCTTGTCATCGAGTATTTCGCCTCTCTTGACGATGATCTCTATGCGCTCCACCGGAGTGACCTCTCCGGTATCTTCATCAATGAAGTCTTCGAACTTGGTCTTGAGCACGTTGTTGGCGAGCTTGCGACCCTTGTTGGCTTCGAGTTCGGCCTCGGAGACCTTGATTTCGTCTGCAAGGTCGAAGATGTCAATGATGTCTTTGTCTGAATTGAAGCCTATCGCTCTGAGCAGAGTCGTGACCGGAAGTTTCTTCTTGCGGTCGATATAGGCATACATCACATTGTTGATGTCAGTGGCGAACTCTATCCAGGAACCCTTGAACGGGATGATTCTGGCGGAATAGAGTTTCGTGCCGTTGGCGTGCATGCTCTGGTCGAAGAATACTCCCGGAGACCTGTGCAGCTGAGACACTATGATACGCTCGGATCCGTTGATGACGAAAGTTCCGGCCGGGGTCATGTAAGGGATGTTCCCCAGGTACACGTCCTGAACTCTCGTGTCGAAGTCCTCGTGCTCCGAATCCGTGCAGGAAAGGCGAAGTTTTGCCTTCAGAGGGACATTGTAGGTCAGGCCTCTGTCGAGACATTCCTCGATGGAATACTGGGGCGGATCGATGAAATAATCGATAAACTCCAGCTTGTAGCTGTTCCTTGTGTCCTCGATGGGGAATATCTCCTGAAATACCTGATACAGCCCTTCGTTCTTCCTGTTTTCCGGGGTGGTCTCAAGCTGGAAGAAGTCCTTGAACGACTTCAGCTGCACCTCCAGAAGATCCGGGTACTCCAGAATTTTGGATGTGGCAAAGTTTATTCGCTTGTTATTGGTCTGATTTGACATATTCTGCCTTGGAAATAGAGAAAAACTTAAATACGGAAAAAAGGTTTAGAGCCTATTATCCCCGGCTCTAAACCTGTTTGTCCCCTAAAGCAGGGAAAGGTGAAATTACTTAATCTCAACCTCTGCTCCGGCCTCCTCAAGAGCTGCCTTGAGTGCTTCGGCCTCTGCCTTGGAAATTTTCTCTTTAACCGTTGCAGGAGCGCCGTCAACCATGTCTTTGGCTTCCTTCAGACCGAGACCGAGCTCGCTCTTGACAACTTTGATTACGTTGAGTTTAGCCTGACCGGCTGACTTGAGGATAACGTCGAACTCAGTCTGCTCAGCCTCGGCGGCTGCACCGTTGCCTCCGTCAGCTGCAACGACTACCGCAGCGGCTGCAGGCTCGATACCATACTCATCCTTGAGAATTTTTGCAAGTTCCTGAACGTCTTTCACAGAAAGGTTTACCAACTCTTCTGCGAGGGCTTTAACATCTGCCATAATTGATATTTTTTAATTTGTTAATATTATCTGATTATTCTGCCGGCTTTTCAGCAGCCTCCGGCTGGGCCTGCTCTGCCGGAGCAGCGGTCTGCTTCGGAGCGGCTGAGCCGATCTTCTCGTCCTCCGCCTTGCCTTCCGATGCATTTTCGAGAGCGGAGACAATGTTGCGGATAGGGCTCTGGAGGAGACCGATGATGTCACCGATGAGCTCTTCCCTTGTCTTGATGGCCGCAAGCTGGTCAAGCTTGTCCTCTCCGAGGAATATGCAATCCTGTACGAAAGCACCTTTGATCGTCGGTTTTGCGAAGCCGTCTTTCTGAAGCTTTTTGATGAGCTTCGCCGGAGCGGCCGGCGTGGTGGTGTACATGATGGCCGTATTGCCCGTGAGCGTCTCGTCCAAAGATTTGAGCTCCTCATTCTCAAGAGCGTTGAGAACGTGTGCGAACAGGGTGTTCTTCACTACGTTGAGAACCACACCCTCGTTGAAGCACTCGCGGCGAAGTCTGCTTGTCTGTGATGCATTCAGGCCGGAAATGTCCGTGATGTAAAAGTTAGGATATTCCTTGATCTGCGCTGAGATGCTTTCAATAATCTGAGCTTTAAGTTCCTTTTTCATAATATTGAATTTTTACTCAGCACCGTTGAGAAATGCCTTGAGATCAACTTTCACGCCTGCGCTCATGGTTGAGCAGATGGCGGCGCTCTTCATATAAGTTCCCTTGAGAGACTGCGGCTTGAGCTTGGAGATGGCGTTGAGCACCTCTGCCGCGTTCTCGTAAATCTGCTCGGCGGTGAAAGACACCTTGCCGATGGCGGTGTGGACGATACCGGTCTTGTCGACCTTGAAATCAATCTTGCCTCCCTTGGATGCCTTGACTGCGGCGCCGATTTCCATTGTCACGGTGCCTGTCTTAGGGTTCGGCATGAGACCGCGCGGACCGAGAATCTTACCGAGAGCTCCGACCTTGCCCATCACTGACGGGGTGCAGACGATAACGTCCACATCGGTCCAGCCTCCCTTGATCTTCTCGATATACTCGTCAAGTCCCACATAGTCAGCTCCCGCTTCCTTGGCCTCGTTCTCCTTGTCCGGGGTGCAGAGGGCGAGAACCCTTACGACCTTGCCGGTTCCGTGAGGAAGGGTGACCACGCCGCGAATCATCTGATTGGCCTTGCGCGGGTCAACTCCGAGGTTGGTGTGAAGCTCCACACTGGAGTCGAACTTCGTAAAAGTGATGTCCTTTACGACTTTGCACGCTTCGTTGAGCGGGTAGAGCTTCTGCGAGTCGTACTTCTCCGCAGTCGCTTTCTGATTTTTTGTCATCTTACTCATAGTAGGCGTGTTTTTTAGATGTTCTCCGGAAATTCACCGCTGACGGTGATACCCATGCTTCTTGCCGTGCCGGCAACCATCCTCATCGCCGAAGCGAGAGTGAAGCAGTTGAGGTCCGGCATTTTGCCCTCGGCGATCGTCTTCACCTGATCCCAGGTGATGGATGCGACCTTTTTCCTGTTCGGCTCTCCGGATGCAGTGCTGATCTTGGCCGCCTCCTTGAGGGATACGGCCACAGGCGGCTGCTTTACCTCAAAGGTGTAGGATTTGTCCGAATAGACGGTGATCACTACCGGGAGAATCTTGCCCGCCTGTCCCTGCGTGGCCGCATTGAAGGCCTTGCAGAAATCCATTATGTTCAAGCCCTTGGAACCAAGCGCAGGTCCGACAGGAGGTGCCGGGTTGGCGGCGCCGCCCTTGATCTGCAGCTTGATGTACCCTGTAACTTCTTTTGCCATAATTCTTTGTTATTCTTTAGTCACTTGTGTAAAGTTGAGTTCAACTTGCGTCTTGCGCCCGAAGATCTCGACTATAACCTTAATCTTGCTTCTGTCTTCCAGAATATCGTCAACTATACCGCTGAAACCGCTGAACGGTCCGTCGGTGATTCTTACCGACTCTCCGACTTCGTAGTCCACAAAGGTATCCGCGGCATTGTCCGCAATTTCATCCTGATTCCCGAGGAGTCTCGCCGCCTCGTCTTCACGAAGTGGCACCGGGACTCTCTCGAACTGGGTTCCGGTGGTGGCTTTTTTCTCAGTAAGGAAGCCCGACATGCCAGGCACAAGGTTGCGGATGATGTTCTCAAGCATAGGGCTGAGCTCCGCCTGAATGAGCACGTAGCCAGGATACAGCAATCTGTCCATCGCCTTTCTTTTGCCGTTCTTGGTGATTATCTCCTTTTTGACTGGGACAAGCACCTGAGCGACCTGATCCTGAAGCCCGACCCGTTCTATTTCCTTTTCGAGGTACTCTTTGGCTTTCTTTTCCTTACTTCCTACTGCGCGCAGGACATACCATTTCATTTCACCCATCTGAACCGGCCGATAAAATTACAATGTGTAGATACCTGTCATCAGAGATTGGAAAGCGAAGTCGACAACCCAGAGGAGAGCTGACAGAATGACGGTGGTGACTATGACCAAAAGTGCGGAACTCTGCAGTTTCGCCCAGCTCGGCCAAGTCGTCTTCTTGGTCAACTCCACGAAAGACTCTTTGAAGTAATTGATAAACTTTCTCATCTTTACATTTAATGGATGCCGTTGTTGGAAGCATCTTGCGGCATCTGTTAAACAATTACCAAATCGTAACCTTTGATATTTGCAGGGGAAGCAGGAATCGAACCCACATGGACGGTTTTGGAGACCGCTGAACTACCATTGTTCTATTCCCCTGTGAAGAACGGATGTCACGAGGGCATCCGTTCGGGAATTTCTTTTAGTCGAGAATCTTGGTCACCTGACCTGCGCCAACGGTACGGCCGCCTTCGCGGATGGCGAAACGGAGGTTCTCGTTAAGTGCGACAGGAGTGATGAGCATAACGTCGATCTCGACGTTGTCGCCAGGCATCACCATCTCTACGCCTGCAGGGAGAGTGATCTCTCCGGTTACGTCAAGCGTACGGATGAAGAACTGAGGACGATATTTGTTGTGGAACGGCGTGTGACGGCCACCCTCTTCCTTCTTGAGGACGTAAATCTGTCCGAGGAAGTGCTTGTGAGGAGTGATGGTGCCAGGCTTTGCGATAACCTCGCCGCGCCTTACGTCCTTCTTGTCGATGCCGCGGAGGAGAAGACCTACGTTGTCTCCGGCCTCACCCTGATCAAGGAGCTTGCGGAACATCTCGACACCCGTTACGACGGTATTCTTCGGCTTTTCGCTGAATCCTACAATCTCGGCAGGGTCGTTGACATGGATGGTACCGGTCTCGATACGTCCGGTAACTACGGTTCCACGTCCGGTGATTGAGAAGATGTCCTCGATAGGCATGAGGAACGGCTTCTCGTTCTCACGTACAGGAAGCGGAATGTAGGAGTCAACAGCGTCCATGAGTTCCATCACCTTCTCCTCCCACTTCGGCTCTCCGTTGAGGGCGCCGAGGGCGGAACCGCGGATGATAGGAGCGTTGTCGCCGTCGAAGTCGTACTTGTTGAGAAGGTCGCGAACCTCCATCTCCACGAGATCAAGCATCTCTTCGTCCTCTACGAGGTCAACCTTGTTGAGGAATACGACCATCTTAGGCACGTTAACCTGCTTTGCGAGAAGCACGTGCTCGTTGGTCTGCGGCATAGGGCCGTCAGTTGCTGCAACTACGAGGATGGCACCGTCCATCTGAGCGGCACCGGTAACCATGTTCTTTACATAGTCGGCGTGGCCCGGACAATCGACATGCGCATAGTGGCGATTCTGGGTCTGATACTCGACGTGTGCAGTGTTGATGGTGATACCACGCTCTTTCTCCTCAGGAGCGTTGTCAATCTGGTCGAATGACTTTACCTCACTCAAACCTTTCTCTGCCAGCACCTTGGTGATGGCGGCGGTAAGGGTGGTCTTACCGTGGTCAACGTGGCCGATGGTGCCGATGTTGACGTGGGGTTTGTCCCTCTTGAAAACTTCTTTTGCCATAATATTACGTATAAAAGTTGTTGCAAAAACAAGCCGGCTTTTAGACCGGCGTTCGAGCCGATGATGGGAATTGAACTCATGACCTCATCCTTACCAAGGATGCGCTCTACCCCTGAGCTACATCGGCAATCTTTGGAGCGGGGTAGGAGAATCGAACTCCCATTTCCAGCTTGGAAGGCTGGCATAATAGCCATTATACGAACCCCGCTTTTGGAAGCATTCTCCTCTTCCGTATGTGGTGGGCAAGGATGGATTCGAACCACCGAAGGTAAAACCAGCAGATTTACAGTCTGCCCCATTTGGCCACTCTGGTACTTGCCCTTTTTTCATTACTGATGAGCCGATGGAGGGAGTCGAACCCACGACCCCGAGATTACAAATCACGTGCTCTGGCCATCTGAGCTACATCGGCAATGCCTATTTCAAAGCCCCAAACGCACTTTGGGACTGCAAAGATAGGAATTATTTCTCATCTTCAAAATAAATTTTCAATCTTTTTTCAAGACCCTCTTTGTCCAGTCCGCATTCGTGCAGCTGAGCCGACTGTCCGGCCTGGGGGATGAAACGGTCCGGCACGCCGAGACCTTCGACCGTAACCCCACTGTAGCCGGCACTTTCGAGCAGCTCGCTCACCGCTCCGAAGAGCCCGCCTTTGAGGCTCCCGTCCTCGGCGGTGATGATGTGCCCGTATCGGGACGCAATCATTTTCAGGGCCTCCTCGTCCAGAGGCTTTACATATCTGAAGTTATAGACCCCGACCCTGCCGGGGAACATTGCGGCGGCCTCCAAGGCCCGGTTCACGACAGGCCCCGTGCATATCAGGGCGATTTTGTCGCCTTCCATAAGGGTCACGGCCTTTCCGACCGGCAGCTCTTCGAATGCCTCCTCCTCCCAGCTCACGCCCTCTCCCATGCCGCGAGGATACCTTATTATAAAGGGGCCCTCCGGCTGCTTAAGAGCGGTGTACATGAGCATCTTCAGCTCCCATTCGTCTTTAGGGACGCTTATGATCGTGTTCGGGACGCAGCGCAGCGCCGCGATGTCGAGAACTCCGTGGTGCGTGGCCCCGTCCTCTCCGACCAGCCCCGCCCTGTCCAGGCACAGTACGACCGGCAATTTCTGCAACGCCACATCGTGGACAATCTGGTCGTAGGCCCTCTGGGCAAATGAGGAGTAGATGTTGCAGAAAGGTTTGAGCCCCCCTGCCGCAAGTCCGGCGCAGAACGTCACTGCATGCTCCTCCTCGATCCCGACGTCGAAGAACTGCTCCGGCCTCTGCTCCGAGAGCAGATTCATCCCGCAGCCCTGCGCCATCGCGGGCGTCACGCCGATGACTTTCGGGTCCATGCGTGCCAACTCCAAAAGGGTTCTTCCGAAAACGTCCTGATATCTTGCCCTCGGGTAGGCGGCGCCCGTCCGCTCCCCGGTCAGGGCGTTGAACCTCCCCGGAGTGTGCCAGGAGACGGGGTCGGCCTCCGCCGGGGCGAAACCCTTGCCCTTCACGGTGATGCAGTGCAGGATGCGGGGGCCTTCGATCTCCTTGAGTTTGCGAAGGGTCTTCACGACATCTTCTATGTCGTTGCCGTCAATGGGCCCGAAATACCTGATTCCCAGAGACTCGAAGATGTCTCCGCCCGACTTTTTGACGAACCATGACTTGAGGCTCCTCAGCCAGCGTTGCAGAAAGTGCCTGATCTCGTTGTCTCCGAGCAGGTCCCACACCCGCCTCTTGAAGCGGTTGTACTGGTTGCTCGTAGAAATTTTGAGCAGGTATTCGTGCATCGCGCCGATGTTGTTGTCGATGGACTGGTTGTTGTCATTGAGCAGCACCAGCAGGTCCGCTTCGCTTGCCCCGACGTTGTTGAGCCCCTCGTAGGCCAGCCCCCCTGTCATCGCGCCGTCGCCTATCAGGGCGATGGCCTTGTGGCGTTGACGCTGAAGCCTTGCGGCCTGGGCGAAACCGAGCGCTGCGGAGATGGAGGTGGAGGAGTGTCCCACTCCGAAACAGTCATAGATGCTTTCGCTGCGATTCGGGAATCCGCTCAGCCCCCCTTCTGTGCGGAGCGAGCCGAACTTGTCCCTGCGTCCTGTCAGAAGCTTGTGCGCATAGGCCTGATGCCCGACGTCGAAGACGAATTTGTCGTCCGGGGTGTCGAATACGTAGTGCACCCCGACAATCAGCTCGACCGCTCCGAGGCTGGAGGCGAGGTGTCCCGGGTGATCCGCGCAGGTGTGTATGATACAATCCCTTATCTCATCGCACAGCTGTCTGAGCTGCCGGATGTTGAATCCCCTGATGTCGGAGGGGGAGGATATCTTGTCGAGAAGTTCGTACATCACTGCTTCCCGCTTGGATTGTCGATGGACAGTTCCGGATGCCTGCGCGAGGCCTCGAACAGGGTGGCCGCCACGATGACGGACAGGACTCCGAGGGCGATGAAGATGTACTCGGCTCTCGATGCGGCTTCTATCCCGCTGAAACTCTTGAAGATGCGTCCGACGAACACCGGGACGAGCAGCATCCCCATGTTCTGAATCCAATAAATGAGGGAGTAGGCTGTGCCGAGGTTGCGCTCCGGGACTATCTTGGGAACTGACGGCCACATCGCCGACGGCACCAGAGAATATCCCGTGCCGAGAATGGCGATGGAGAGATACCCCCAGAAAGGTACGCCCTGCGGAGCGAATCTCAGGAGCAGGTGCGCTAGCAGAACCATAAGCGAACCCGCCACCATCCAGCGCGTGGCTTTTCCGACCCTGTCCACAAGCGCGCCGAAGAGCGGCGTGAAGACTACGGTGAAGAACGGTATCATCGAGATGACCCATTTGGCGCTGTCCACATCCATCCCGAAACGCGGAATCACGATGGAGGTGCCGAACTTCTTGAAGGAGATGATGCAGCAGTAGAAGAACACGCAGAGCAGTGAAATCATTATGAACCTCGGGTTAGTCAGCAGTTTCAGAATGTCCGAAAACTTGAACTTGTCTTCGTCCTTTACGCTGCCTCTTCCGCTCCGTATGCCGTGCCGGCTGTCGAAGCTTGCGTCCATCGCCACGAACACGCCCCAGAGCAGCACTCCGACAAGAATGAGGCAAAGCCCGAACGTCGCCGGCCGTGCGGTCTCGGCGAGGGTGTAGATTTCTCCTTCGCTCTTGCGGGCCACCAGAATCGGGGCGAGGATGAAGGCGGTGGCCGTGCCGAGCCGTGCCACAGCGACCTGGGCCCCCATCGCGAATGCGACGTTACGCCCCTTGAACCACTTGGCGATGGAGCGGGTCACGGCGACGCCGGCTATCTCGCTGCCGAGACCGAAGAGCATGCAGCCTATATAGGCTATCAGCAGGGAAGTCTCCGGAGCGAGGCCGGAGCGCAGCGCGAAAAGCACCACCCCCGCGCCGAGCGCCATAAGGCCCACGAATACGGAGCCGATAATCCTGACGCCGAAAAGGTCGAGCAGCACCCCGCAGACGACCAGTCCTCCGCAGACGCAGAGGAAGCTGTAGCCTCCGGCATAAAAACCGTAGTCCGCGCTGTCCCAGCCGAGCTCAAGGCTTTCCGGATGTTGGAAGATCTGCGAGAGGGTCGAGAACATGTCGTCGAAGAAGTACGACGCGAACATCGGCGCCATCAGACAGATGAGCGCAATCCAACAGGCGGAGCTCCCCCCGCTTCTTTTTCCGTTTGTCATCACCACTTGTATAGATGCCGCCCGGGAAGCCTCCCCGGGGGCGGATTATTTTTTGATGTTAGGCAGCTCCAGCCCGTAGCCCTTGCGCTTGTCCTCGGCCTTGAGATAGATGCTCAGGATGAACGCGAGCACTCCGAAGCTTGCGAATACAATCATAGGTACGGTGTAGCCGCCGGTTGACTGGCGGAGCGAACCGATGAGCATGGGCACAAGGCAGAGGCCTATGTTCTGCACCCAGAATATGAGACAGTAGGCGCTGCCCAGAATCTTCTCGTCGATAATCTTCGGCACCGACGGCCAGAGGGCCGCAGGTACGAGCGAGAAGCTGACGCCCAGTATCACGATAAGCACCAGTGCGAACGCCTTGCTCGGGAAGGCCGGGAGGAGGAATGCGAAGCAGAGGTGGCAGGCGACCATGATTACGGACCCGGCCATAAGCATCGAAGCCCCCTTGCCGAGCCGGTCGAGGAAGATGCCGAGAAACGGGGTGAGAATCATCGCCAGTATAGGGAAGCAGCTGAACAGCTGCGCGGCGGAAGCCGCATCGGTGTGGAGAGTCTCCTCCAGGAAGTTGGTCGCGTATCTCTGGAACGGGAAAATCGCGCTGTAGTAAAGCACGCAGAGCAGGGCCACTATCCAGAACATCTTGCTCTGGAAGATTGCGCCGAGGTCGCTGATGTGGAACTCGTCCTCCGGGGATTTCTCCTCCGTGGCGAGCCCCTCCTCCACGAGCTGGCTGTCGAACTTGCGGTCTATCACTCCGAAGATGATGAAGTTGATAAGGCCGATGACCAGCAGCGCACCGCAGAATCCGAGCGGGGCGAGGACGGAGCCGCCGAACTTCGCGGAGATGAGCGGCGCAATCCACATCACCCCGAACACGCCGAGTCGGGCGATGGCCATCTCAAGCCCCATCGCAAGGGCCATTTCCTTGCCCTTGAACCACTTGGCGATAATCTTGGAAACGTTGGTGCCCTCCATCTCGCAGCCGCAGCCGAAGATCATGAATCCCAGGGAAGCCATCTTGGCGCTTGCCGGCATCTCCACCCACCAGCTGCCCAGCCACCGGGCGAAAGCAGTGGTCTGGAACCAGTCGCTGATGCCGATGAACTTGATGGCCGCGCCGGCGACCATGAGTCCCGCCGCCAGCACTCCGGAGAAGCGCACTCCGAGTTTGTCGAGGATTACGCCCGCGATGATGAGGAAGCCGCAGACGTTGAGAATGTATTCAGAAGCGGCATATTTGCCGAAGACTCCGCTGTTCCATCCCAGATTGCTCTCTACGAGAGACTTGAGCGGGGACATCACGTCCACGAACATATATGCGAAGAACATCATCAGGGCGATGAGTATCAGCACGCCCCACCTTGCTGCCGGATAGTCGTTGAGCAGCCTCTTGGTCTTTTCTGCCATAGTATTCCGTTTTTTAGAATGGAAGATCGTCTGCCGGGCTGTCATTGAAATCCGCAGCCGCCCTCTGTGCGGCCGGAGCGGAAGCCGTAGGAGGCGCGGCAAAGCCGTTGTTGAAGTCTCCGGTTCTTTCGTTGTATTCTGACCTTGCCGCCGGCGAAGGGCTTGCTGAAGCCGGGGCCGCCTCGGTCGTCTGCTGCGGCTGATATGATGTCTGAGACTGCGGGTATGGCCTCTGTGCCTGATATCCTCCCGCTCCCTGGGAATCGTCCCTGCGTCCGAGCAGCTGGAGACTGTCGGCGTTGATTTCCGTCATATATTTCTTGGCGCCGCTCTGGTCGGTCCATGACCTTGTCCTGATTCGCCCCTCTATGTAGAGCTGGGTGCCTTTCTTGACATATTTTTCAACGACATCCGCCGGCTGTCCCCATACCACGATGTTGTGCCACTCGGTGTTCTCCCTGGTCTCTCCGCTGCGGTCTTTGTATCTCTCCGACGTCGCCAGCGTGAAGGAGGCGACTTTCCTTCCCTGCCCTCCCGGGGCGTTTCCGTCAAGGTAACGTACTTCCGGGTCTTTCCCGACGTTACCTATAAGCATTACTTTATTCAGTGACATATAAGAAGTTGTTTTGAAATAATTCCTCTCTTTTCTCGCGCGGCCTTTCCGGCCATTTTCATCTTTGTCATCGGTCACGTAGCCACCGCTACGCTCCCTCTTCCAAAGCCGAAACTGCCTCGAAAATTCCGCATAATAAAATTCGGGAACCATTTCAAAACAGCTTCTAAACAAATTTTATCCTGCAAGATAGAGAATTTTTCGCTAAAAGCGATGGATTTTTGGCTATCTTTCGGAAGTGAAAAAGAGGATAATCGCACTTACGGGCTTTATGGGATGCGGCAAGAGCAGCGTGGGGAGGGAGCTCGCCGCGCTGACGGATTCGCACTTCGCGGATCTGGACGAACTTATCGTAAGGAGGGAGGGGCGGAAGATTCCCCAGATATTCAGTTCCGGAGGAGAGGCGGCGTTCCGCAAGGCGGAATTCGAGGCGCTGGAGGATTTTCTCCGAAGGGCCGCTTCGATATGGAAGCCCTCAGTGCTCTCGCTCGGGGGCGGCACTTTCTGTTTTCCGGCTTCCCGGGAGATTCTTCTCGAAAAGACGGAAAGCGTCTATCTGAAGGCCTCTCTTGAGGAAATCCGTTCCCGGATAGGGCTCAAAGACAGCTCCCGTCCGCTCTTTGACGATGCCGACAGGCTTTTCTCCCTGCGGGAGCCGGTTTACTCCCGTGCGTCACTCATAGTGGACACTTCCGGCAAATCAGTCCGGGAAGTGGCGGAACAGATTAGAGATACACTTTTCGCATAGCCTCGATGTCCGGGGCTTCTCCGCTCATGATTCCGTAGCCGAGCACGGCCTGCTGGAGATGCCATGCGGTTCCGGGAACGTATCCGGGATGTCCGCTCAGACACGGGTCTTTGTAGTTGGCTTCAATCAGCGTGCCGCAGTCAAGAGAGCCGATCCCCTCCACTGCGCGGGGCAGGGTGTAGATTATGACATCCGCCTTCACGCCCTTGGCAATCCCGTCGTGGCGGTAGAGCCTGGTGTCGAACCCCAGGTCCTCCGCCGCCGCGAGCGCGGCTTTGCCCGCTCCTCCGAATCCGATGACGGCGGCGCTGCCTCTCTGCAAAGGTTCCAGCAGGGCCTTGACTCCCAGATAGTCCGAATTCCAGGCTTTTACTGCGCCTTCCGGAGTTCGGAGGCACAGATTGGTCGCTCCGACTCTTTCGCATTCGGGACTTCTCCAGTCCGCCATCCGGAATGCGTCGCCCTTGAACGGAGCGGTGACGTTGATGGCCCTGTATTCTTTGAGGAAAAGGCTCCAGGCCTGATTGAAATCGGCCGTTTCGATGAGGTCGTAGCGGTATTTGCCGTTGTAGGCCGCCTCGAAGAGCCTTGGACTGAGGGAGTGGGCGATAGGGTGCCCGATGAGGCCGAACTTATCCATTTTGACGTTGTCTTACAGATTCATAGAGAAGTATCGCTGCGGAGACGGAGACGTTGAGCGAGTCGAGTCTTCCGAGCATGGGAATCATTATGTGGGCGTCAGCAGCTTCGCGCCACTGCGGACTGAGCCCGGTGGATTCTGTCCCCATCACGATTGCCGTCGGGCCGCGCATGTCGCGGTCGTAGTAGGCTGAGGAATCCTGAAGCTGCGCCGTAAGTATTTGTATTCCACGCTCTTTGAGATAAGATATCGCCTCCGCGCTGCTGCAGACGGCACACTGCAGTGTGAATACGGCTCCAAGCGAGGCGCGTATGAGGTTGGGGTTGTACAAGTCGGCTTTGGGGTCGCAGATGATGACCGCGTCCGCTCCCGCCGCATCGCAGGTCCTGAGCACCGCGCCTATGTTGCCCGGCTTCTCCACGCCTTCGAGCACCGCAACCAGAGGATTCCTTCCAAGTTTCAGGTCTTTGAGCTCATGCGGGGCGGCGTGAATCTCGGCGATGACCCCTTCCGTGCTCTCGCGGCAGGCGATTTTGGCGTAGAGTTCCCTGCTCACTTCGCAGACCCGGCATTCGGGCAGCTTCGCTTCTTCTGCTATCTCGGGGCAGATGAAAATGGTGTCGGGAACGTAGCCCGAGTCGAGACAATGCCCGAGTTCGCGCGCTCCTTCCACCACGAACAAAGAACTTTCGCGCCGCTCAGAGGCTTTCTGTTGCAGCGCGAGAAGTTTTTTTATCTTGGGATTGGAGGCCGATGTGAGGAGTTCTCTCACTTCGCTTCTTCTTTCTTCAGTGCCTTCTCCGGCTTCATCTGAGGGAAGAAGAGCACGTCCTGAATGGTTGTCTGCCCGGTCATGAACATGGTCAGACGGTCTATTCCCATGCCGAGACCGGAGGTCGGAGGCATGCCGTATTCGAGGGCGCGGACAAAATCCATGTCGATGTACATTGCCTCGTCGTCCCCCTTGCTCTTGAGGGCGGCCTGCTCCTCGAATCTCTGGAGCTGGTCAATCGGGTCGTTGAGCTCGGAGTAGGCGTTGGCCAGTTCTTTCCCGCAGACGAAAAGCTCAAAGCGTTCGGTGAGCTCCGGATTGTCGCGGTGACGCTTGGTCAGAGGCGACATCTCCACAGGGTAGTCGGTCACGAAAGTAGGCTGGATGAGCTTGTCTTCGCAGTATTCTCCGAAGATGGCGTCTATCAGCTTGCCCTTGCCCATGGACGGCTCGACTTTGACGTTCAGCTCGGCGCAGGTCTTGCGGAGAGCCCCCTCGTCCATCCCGCTGACGTCGACCCCGGCGTATTCGCGGATGGCTTCGAGAATCGGAAGGCGGCGATAGCTTCCTCCGAAATCGACCTGATTGTCTCCTATCTTGACGACGGTGGTTCCGTTGACGGCCTGCGACACGCGCGCAAGCATCTTCTCGACGAACTCCATCATCCAGTTGTAGTCCTTGTAGGCCACGTATATCTCCATGCAGGTGAACTCCGGATTGTGGGTCTTGTCCATCCCCTCGTTGCGGAAGTCCTTGGCGAACTCATAGACCCCGTCGTATCCTCCCACTATCAGCCTCTTGAGATAGAGCTCGTTGGCGATGCGCAGATACAGGGGGATGTCCAGGGCGTTGTGATGGGTGATGAACGGGCGTGCCGTAGCGCCTCCCGGGATGCTCTGCAGAATCGGAGTCTCGACCTCGAGGCATCCGGCCTCGTTGAAGTACTGTCTCATCGTGGCGATTATCTTCGCCCTCTTGACGAATACCTCCCTTACGTGCGGGTTCACTATGAGGTCGACATACCTCTGCCTGTAGCGGAGCTCCGGGTCGGTGAACGCGTCGAACACCTGCCCGTCCTGCTCTTTGACGATGGGAAGCACCTTGAGCGATTTGCTCAGAAGGGTGAGCTCCTTGGCATGTATGCTGAGCTGGCCGGTCTGGGTTATGAAGGCGAAGCCCTTGATTCCCACGATGTCGCCGATGTCGAGGAGTTTCTTCCAGACAGTGTTGTACATCGTCTTGTCCTCGCCGGGGCAGATTTCGTCGCGCTTGACGTAAATCTGAATCCTGCCCGTGCTGTCCTGCAGCTCTCCGAATGAGGCCGCGCCCATTATGCGGCGGCTCATGAGCCTGCCGGCGATGCATACTTGCTGAAAATTCCCCTTGTCGGCATCATATCCGGCGGTGATTTCCGCCGCGGTGGCATTGACGGGGTATTCGGCTGCGGGATAAGGCTCTATTCCCAGTTCTCTGAGCTTTGAAAGAGAGTCCCTGCGTAAAAGTTCCTGTTCACTATATTCCATAATGCAAAAGTACTACAAAAATCCGGAATAAATGATTAACTTTGCTCTGATATGGCTAAGGACTGCAAGTGGAACGTCAGGGAACCCGCTCCCGTGGAGAAGGTGGAGAGGCTCGCCGCGGAGGTGGGCATCGACAAGGTGCTTGCCGGCCTGCTTGTGCAGCGGGGCGTGGAGACTTTCGAACAGGCGCGCTCGTTCTTCCGTCCCAGCCTTGAGAATCTCCACGATCCCTTCCTTATGAAAGACATGGACGTGGCCGTGGAGCGGCTGCACAGGGCGGTCGTCTCCGGAGAGAAGATACTCGTCTATGGCGACTACGACGTGGACGGCACCACGGCCGTGGCTCTTGTCTGCTCCTTTCTGCGACGATTCACTTCCGATGTGGACTTCTACATCCCGGACCGCTACGACGAAGGCTACGGCGTGTCGTTCAAGGGGATTGACTGGGCTTCGGACAACGGCTTCGGCCTGCTGATCACTCTTGACTGCGGGATAAAGGCCATCGACAAGGTGAAATATGCAGCCGCCAAGGGGGTTGACGTCATTATCTGCGACCATCACCTCCCGGAGGCGGAGCTCCCGAAGGCCGTGGCCGTGCTCGACCCGAAGAGGGAGGATTGCAATTATCCCTTCGATGACCTGTCCGGCTGCGGGGTCGGCTTCAAGCTTGTGCAGGCTTATTCGCAGAGGTACGGGGTGGCGTTCGAGAGCCTTGTGCCGCTGCTCGACCTTCTGGTGGTGAGCATCGCTTCCGACCTGGTCACGGTGGTGGGGGAGAACAGGATTCTCGCCCATTACGGTCTTAAGCAGCTCAATGAAAACCCGTGCCAGGGGCTGTTGGCGATAGCCTCCCTGTCCAATCTGGAGCCCGGGCACATAAGCGTGGATGACATAGTTTTCAAGATAGGTCCGAGAATCAACGCCGCCGGGCGCATGGAGTCCGGGCGTATGGCCGTGGAACTCCTGACGGCGGCGGACTCCGCCACCGCGATGTCCATAGGCAGGCAGATCAACGAGAGCAACAACGAGCGGAAGAACATCGACCGCGAGATTACCCGGGAGGCGCTTGAAATGGTGCAGTCCGGGAAGTGCCTCAGTAGCGATAGCGCCACCATAGTATATAATCCCAAGTGGAACAAGGGCGTGGTCGGGATTGTGGCCTCAAGGCTCGTTGAGGCGTACTACAAGCCTACGGTCGTGCTGACCAAGTCCAACGGCTTCGTCACGGGCTCGGCCAGGAGCATCGCCGGGTTCGATCTGTATGAGGCGATTGACAGCTGCGCGGATCTTCTGGAGAACTTCGGAGGCCATATGTACGCCGCCGGACTCACGCTGAGGGAGGAGAATCTCGGAGAGTTCGCCCGCAGGATGGACTCATTTGTCGCCGGACACATAGTCAAGGAGATGATGACTCCGGTGGTGGAGGTGGACGCCAAGCTTGATTTTTCTCAGATCACGCCGAAGTTCTTCCGGATTCTCAAGCAGTTTCAGCCTTTCGGCCCGGGCAATCACAACCCGGTGTTCGAGACGGAGAACGTCTATGATGCCGGGACAGGGCGCAAAGTCGGTGCTGGCGGGGTGCATATGAAGCTGGACCTCATTCAGGAATCTCAGCCGTATCATCAGATACCTTCAATCGCGTTCAATATGGCGGACTTCTATGATTATATAAAGGATGGCAATCCTTTCGATGTCTGCTATACGATAGTGGAGAACTATTATCGGGGTAATTCATCAATTCAGCTGCGCATAAGGGATTTGCGTGAGCGGGAAGACGGTTGCAGGATATGACGGACGGAGCAATGCCGGTCAAGGCGTCCGAGCGCTACGCCATTCTGGATATATTGAGGGGCTTCGCCCTGCTCGGAATTGTTCTTGCGAATTTCCCCGAATTTTCCCTCTACACTTTTCTGAGTCCGGAGGCCGCGTCATCGATGCCTTCCGCCGGAGCGGACAGGGTCGTGAGGTGGCTGCAGGGGATTTTTGTGGACGGAAAGTTCTACACCATCTTCTCTCTGCTTTTCGGGGTCGGGTTCTCGATAATTCTTTCCAACGCGCAGAAGCGGGGTGCGGACGGTCTGAGAATCTTCTACCGGCGTATGCTCATCCTGCTGCTGATAGGTTTTCTGCATCTGATGTTCATCTGGAGCGGGGATATCCTGATGCTATATGCCCTTATGGGGATGCTCCTTCCGCTTTTTCGCAATATGTCCGATAGGGGGCTGCTGGGCTGCGCCGCCGTGCTCCTGCTGCTGCCGGTGCTTGTGGACAGCGTGACCGAGGCCGCCGGAGTGTCGCTTTCGGCTCCTGCCGTGAGTCTGCAGCAGAAATACTGTGCCCGCTATGGCATCACCGATGAGAATTTCGCCTATTGGCTGCGCGACGTGGGGTCTTATCGGGAGGTGTTCGAATTTCTCGTGCAGGGGGCTTGTGTCAGGATGCAGGAGTTCATCGAGGGCAACCGCTACTTCAAGGTGCTCGGACTGTTCCTCATAGGCTTCTGCATAGGCCGCCGGAGGCTCTATGCCGACCTTGCCGCATATCGTCCCCGGCTTCGGCGCATCGCCATTGCGGGCTTGGCTCTCGGCCTGCCCTGCTCCGCGCTTTACGTATGGGGAAGTCTCAATTCGCATCCTTTCGGTCTCGGACTTCACTCTCTCGCTTATTTCGCAAGCGCCTACCCGCTGGGCTTCGCGTATGTCGCCCTGCTCTGCCTTCTGTATCTGCGCCGTCCGCAGCTGCGCTGCTTCCGCACGCTCGCCGCGCCCGGGAGGATGGCGCTGACCAACTATATATTCCAGTCCGTTTTCGGGATGCTGATTTTCTACGGCACGGGTCTTGGCTTCGGAGCATCTGTCGGCTTGTCGCGCGTCGCTCTCATCGCGTTCGTGGTCTACCTTTTTCAGGCGGCGTTCAGTTCGCTTTGGATTTCGCGCTTCAACTTCGGCCCTCTCGAATGGCTCTGGCGTATGCTCACTTACGGCCGCACATTCCCTTTCCGCAGGGAATAGCGGACAATGTAAAAATTTTGCCCGAAAAAATTATATTTGCAGGGATATGGAGATATAAGGAGGAAAGCCGTATGTTGTACCCTATTGGAATACAGAATTTCGAGAAGATTCGTGAAGGCGGGTTTGTCTATGTGGACAAGACCGCGCAGATTTATAATCTCGCCTCTACCGGCCAATATTATTTCCTTAGCCGTCCGAGGCGCTTCGGCAAGAGCCTTCTGGTGTCGACTATGGAGGCTTATTTCAGCGGAAGGAAGGAGCTTTTCCGGGGTCTCGCGATGGAGGGTCTGGAGAAGGAGTGGAGGGAGTACCCGGTGCTGCATCTGGACCTGACGGGGAGCAAGTACACCGAAGTGGAGGATCTGCGGGAGAAGCTCAATCAGCATCTGCTGTCGTGGGAGAGGGAATATGGAGTAAAGGAAAAGTTTGAAGATCCGGGGGTGCGTTTCGGAGCGGTTATAGACGCGGCCTACCGCAAGACGGGGGAGAAGGCGGTGATACTGATTGACGAGTACGAGAAGCCGATAGTGGACAACATCGACGACGAGCCTCTGATGGAGAAGTTCCGCAGGGAGCTGCAGGGCTTCTACAGCGTCATCAAGGGCCGGGATGCGAGCATCCGCTTCGCCTTCCTGACGGGGGTGACGAAGCTGGGGAAGATGAGCATCTTCAGCGGTCTCAACAACCTGAAGGACATCTCGATGGATTCGAGGTATTCAGACATCTGCGGCATATCGGAGGCGGAGTTGAAGTCTTATTTCGACGGGAGCGTGGAGGAGCTTGCGGCGGCGAACGGACTTGATAAGGACGGATGTTACGCGAAGCTCAAGAGCCTGTACGACGGCTATCATTTCTGCGAAGACGCGTGTGGGGTGTATAATCCTTTCAGTTTGTTGAATACATTGGATTCCAAGCGCTTCCGTATGTACTGGTTCGAGACGGGGACTCCGACGTTCCTTGTGCGCTATCTCAAGAAGGGAAGGTATAATCTTGACAACATCTCGAAGAACAGGGTGTCGTTGGAGACTCTTACGGGGACGAATTATGTGAGTCCGGCTCCGATAACGCTGATGTACCAGACAGGATATTTGACCATAAAGGCTTATGACGAGCGTTTCAGGACATATACGCTGGATTATCCCAACGAAGAAGTTAAGGGCGGCTTCCTGAATTCTCTCAGCCAGCTTTATGCTCCGGCCCTGATTGAAGGGGAGTTTTCGGTGTACAGTTTTGTGGAAGATATAGAAAAGGGCGACGTGGAGGGATTTATGAACCGCTTCACGGCCTTCCTCTCCGGCAACGACTACGAGATACAGGGAGACCTGGAACTGTACTTCCAGAACACGATGTCGATAATGCTGAAGATGATGGGCCTCTATGTGAAGACGGAGTACCACACCTCCCGCGGGCGGATAGACATAGTGTTCGACACGGCGGATTATGTCTACATCATCGAGCTCAAGCGCGACCTCGACCCTCAGACGGCTCTCTCTCAGATAGAGGAGAAGGGCTACGACAAGCCCTTCCTCGCGAGCGGGAAGCAGATAATAAAGCTCGGCATCAACTTCTCCTCCGAGACGCACACGGTTGACGGCTGGGCGAGGGCGTAAGCTAAACGGAAAGCCACCGCATCTTGCAGTGGCTTTCATTGTATAAAGGCATATTCTTGACTGTCAGTCGGTGACATCATCCACGGCTGTCCAGCCGGAAGGGATGCCATAATCCGAATTGGTGCTTAATACGAGGGTGCTTCTTTTATGTATGATGCCGGAAGAAGCGGCTTGGTATAGCCAGTTTTCGAAACAATTATCATATGTATCGGTTATTTCTGTGGCTTTGACTGTCACAGCGTTTATGCGGCTGCAGCCGTAGAACATTTCCTTATAGCATTGTTTCGCGAGTGTCTTTGCGGGCAGCACCGGTGCCGTGGTAAGTCCCGTGCAGCCGTAGAACATTCCCTTATAGCATTGCTGGGCGAGTGTTTCTGCGGGCAGCTCCGGTGCCGTGGTGAGTTTCGTGCAGCCTCTGAACATTTCATAATAACATACGTATGTGAGTCCCCCGGCAGGCAGCGCCGGTGCGCTTTCAAGAGATGTGCATCCATAGAACATCCAACTGTAGCAACTCTTTGCCAGAGTAGTGGATGGGAGATCGGGGGCAGAGGTGAGGACTGCGCAGTCATAGAACAGCCTTTGGAAGCTCGCGTTCGCGGTGCTGACTGTCGCATAGTTCTCCCAGTCAACCAGAGTCCTGATGTCCCCTGAACATTTTACCTTTACGCCGGCGGTCATGAAGCTGATGGTGCTTGAGTAATATTCGTTAGAGCTGGAGAGATAATAATCTGTACCTCCAGTGCTTTTCCCGCGAAGTCTAAGGTCTCCGTTGGCCCCGCCGAAAGTGACTTCTGCCTTTGTTGCCACCGTTTTCCAAGCTGTTCCGTCTACGGAGTATTCGAATGTCCCGGCAAACCGAATAGTATTGGGTAATGTCATCTTGAATTTCTGTTCGGAAGAGGCCGAGAAGGTGATGTAAGGGGTGCCGGAGAGGTCCGATGCTTCGATGTTGCCGAGGTCAGTAATGGTGTTGCGTTTGATTTCCAGTTCTTTCGAGCTTTCCCTGGAAGTTTCGTCTCCAGCGGCGTTTGTGAATATGAGCTTGAACCCGTCCGTCAATTTCTTTGGAAGCACTGCGATGTAATAGGTGCTGCCGGCCTTGATGTCTCCCGAGATGGAGACGCTGCTGGAAGCGTCAGAGGCATCAGCGGCGATGGCGGCCGTAGGAGTGC
>CAVHNN010000005.1:0-67339 GCA_963637465.1 Paludibacteraceae bacterium | reverse complement strand
AGCGTTCAAGCAAGCTTGACGCTGATTTTCTGTGCTTTGCGGAGAGTGAGGGATTCGAACCCCCGAACCCGTTAAGGTCAACAGTTTTCAAGACTGCCGCCATCAACCACTCGGCCAACTCTCCTTCCCGTTTGGGACTGCAAATTTATACAAATTTCAGCGATATGCAAAAACTTATTTCAAAAAAGCTGTCTGAAAAGGTGTCGTCTGCAACAAATAGACTGAGCAGCTGTTTTAAAATCCACACCAGTACAGATATGGGGGCGACTATTCCCTTTCTGTCTTTTTCCCTTCTCCGGAGAAGAACTTCCACTGGAAGAGCAGAAGATAGAAGGCACCGACGGTCACGCAGGAGTCGGCGAAATTGAATACGGGGCTGAAGAATATGACCCTCTCCCCGCTGCGTATGAGCGGGAAGTAGAACATGTCCACGACCTTGCCGAACATGAACGGGGCATAGTCCCATATAAGCCCGTAGAAAAGACAGTCGATGATGTTGCCTACAGCGCCCGCCGTTATCATCGTAAGGCCGACAAGCACCCCCGTAGGGGTCGTCCCCTTTTTGAGCAGGGAGCGGATCCACCATATCAGCGCACCGCTGAGGCATAGGCGGAAGAGCGAGAGCAGGAGCTTGCCGACAGCCCCTCCGAAACTCATCCCGAAGGCCATCCCCTCGTTCTCGACGAAACAAAGCCTGCACCACTCCCCTATCAAATATATCTGCTCGCCAAGATCCATATTGGTCTTGACGAGCAGTTTGATGATCTGGTCGATGACCACGAGGGCGACTCCGAGCAGGAGGAGCCGCAAGCCCTTACCGGAAGCTTTCGCGCTTCCCGTGACGGCGGAGACTCCGGCCGGCACTAATTTTTGCCCTCCTTGGCAAGCTGTTCCTTCGCCTCGACCGTAAGCGTGGCGTGAGGCACCCTCATCAGCCTCTCCTTCGGGATGAGCTTCCCGGTGACACGGCAGACTCCGTAGGTCTTGTTCTCTATGCGGGCAAGGGCGGCTTCGAGGTTCTTGATGAACTTGTACTGCCTCTGCGCGAGCTGGCTCGCCTCCTCCTTGGAGCGCTGGTTGGCCCCGTCATCCTCCACAGTCTTGAACGAAGGCGACGTATCCTCTATATCATTCGTACCATTGTTGACGACAACTTCGCGAAGAGTGTCGTACTCAGCCTTGGCCTGTGTGAGCTTCTCCTCTATAATAGCCTTGAATTCCGATAGTTCCGCATCGGAATAACGGTTTTTCTCCGTCAAAGGAGTTACTTTTTTCTTGTCTGTCATAATAGTTTAAAGGTTTACGTTTAATGTTTTCTTACGAATATCCTTATTGAACCGTCTCCCCACTCCACTTCGGCGGCCTCGGCAGGAGCATCGCAGAGCCTCTTCAGAGAGAGGGAGAGCGAGAGTGTCTGGGCGGCCACGTACTCGGAATACTCGGAGAGGGCGGAGCTTATTTCATCATAGGCGGAACCATCCGCATATATCTCGGTGTCAATCCTGTCCGTCACCTCAAAGCCGCTCCCCTTGCGGAGATTCTGGATAGGGTGAATCAGTTCGCGGGCGACTCCCTCCCGGAGAAGTTCCGGAGTCTGCACGATGTCCAGGGCAACCGTAAGCGTCCCCTCCGTGGCGACGAGCCAGCCCGGCATGTCCTCGGAGCTGATCTCATAATCCCCCTTGCAGAGGCGCACGTCACCCTCCGGAAGATGCAGGACGTACTCCTCATCGGAGCGCTCGATTTCGGAAATCTGCTCCTGGGACAGGGCACCGAACGCGGCGGCTATCTCCTTCATCCTCTTCCCGTAAACCTTGCCGAGGGTCTTGAAATTCGGCTTGATCTTCTTGGTGATGACCCCGGTGGTGTCGTGCAGGAACTCAAGGTCCTTGACATTGACCTCGGTGAGGAAGATGTCGCGCACCCTACGGATATGCTCCTTGACGGAATCGTCGAGCACAGGCACGAGCACCTTCGAGAGAGGTTTGCGCACATTGATACCCACCTTCTTGCGCAGGGCGAGCACCATCGACGAGGCTTTCTGGGCGAAGCTCATGCTCTCCTCAAGCCCGCTGTCCACAAGGGCCTCGCAGGCCTGCGGCATGCGCTCGAAGTGCACTGACTCCGAACCCGCCACGAGATCGGTCCACAAGCGGTCCATAAAGAACGGCGCAATCGGAGCCGAGAGGAGCGCGACGTTGCAGAGCACCTCATAGAGGGTCTGATATGCGGACAGCTTGTCCTCGGTCATCCCGGCACCCCAGAGACGCTTCTTGTTGAGACGTATGTACCAGTTGCTCAAGTCGTCGCAGACGAAGTCCTGCACCAGACGGCCCGCAGCGGTGAGGTCATAGTCCTCATAAGCGGCCTCGACCGACTTCACAAGCGTGTTGAGGCGGCTGATTATCCACCTGTCGAAGAGGGGCCTGCTCTCATACGGCACCCTCCCCGATGAAGGGTCGAACTTGTCTATATTGGCATACAGCGCGAACACGGAGTAGGAATTATACAGGGTTCCGAAGAATTTGCGGCGCACCTCCTCCACTCCGGCCTCGTCAAATTTCAAGTTGTCCCATGGCTGGGCGTTGGTGAGCATATACCAGCGCAGCGCGTCGGGGCCGTACTTGTCGAGAGCCTTGAACGGATCCACGGCATTGCCGAGACGCTTGCTCATCTTGTCCCCGTTCTTGTCGAGCACGAGCCCGTTGGAAATCACCCGGCGGAATGCCGGCGTGCCGCTGACCATGGTGTGGATGGCGTGCAGGGTGTAGAACCACCCCCTCGTCTGATCCACCCCCTCGGCGATGAAATCGGCCGTGCAGCCGAAATCGGGGCTGTCAATGCCGCGCAGCCCGGTCTGGGCATAAGGCATCGAGCCGGAATCGAACCACACGTCGATCAGGTCGGTCTCACGGATCATCTTCTTCCCCGACGGGCTCACGAGGAAGATGTTGTCCACATACGGACGATGCAGGTCAATCTTATCGTAGTTCGCCTTGCCCATGTCCTGCGGGTCAAAGCCCAGATCCCGGAACGGATTGGACTTCATGACTCCTGCGGCGACGGCCTTGTCAATCTCGGAATAAAGCTCCCCAATGGAACCGATGCACACTTCCTCCTTCCCGTCTTCGGTTCTCCATATCGGGAGCGGCGTGCCCCAGTAGCGGCTGCGGCTGAGGTTCCAGTCCTGGATGTTCTCAAGCCACTTGCCGAAACGTCCGGTGCCGGTGGACTGCGGCTTCCACTCGATGCCGTCGTTGAGCTCCATCATCTTCTCGCGCACGGCGGTGGTCCTGATGAACCAGCTGTTGAGCGGATAGTAGAGCACCGGCTTGTCGGTGCGCCAGCAATGCGGATACGAGTGAACCTTCTTCTCGATGCGGAAAGCCTTGTTCTGCATCTTGAGCATCACGCAGATATCCACGTCCAGGGTCGGAGCGTCCGCCGGGAGGCTGTCATCGTAGGCGTTCTTGACATACCGGCCCGCCCACTCGCGGTATTCCGGAGCGACCCTCGCGGCAACGTACTCCGGATCCATATCCTCGATGCGGAAGAAGCGTCCCTTGAGGTCAACCTGGGCCTGAGGCTCTCCGGCAGAGTCAATCACCATGAGCGCAGGCACCCCGGCGGCCTTCGCCACCTTGGCGTCGTCGGCGCCGAAAGTAGGGGCGATGTGCACGATGCCGGTACCCTCCTCCGTGGAGACGTAATCTCCGGAAATCACACGGAACGCACCCTCGTCCGGACGGAACCACGGAATCAGCTGTTCGTAGCGCATCCCCACGAGGGAAGAGCCCTTGAAACTGCCGGGCAGCAGCTCGAAAGGAATCTTGTCACCAAACAGCGTCCCCACCAGAGCCTCCGCCACAATGTAGGTCGCCGGAGCGCCGGTGTAAGGATTGGAAGACCTGACCTTGACGTAATCGATGTTCGGGCCCACGCAGAGAGCCGTGTTGGACGGCAGGGTCCACGGGGTCGTGGTCCAGGCGAGGAAATAGAGTTCCTCCTCCCCCACCACCTTGAACTGCACGGTGCAGGTGGTGTCCTTGACGTCGCGATAGCAGCCCGGCTGGTTGAGTTCGTGGGTGCTCAGGCCCGTGCCAGCCGCCGGAGAATACGGCTGAATGCTCTTGCCCTTGTAGAGCAGGCCCTTGCCGTAGATGTCCTTGAGCAGCCACCAGAGAGTCTCGATGTAGCGGTTGTCGTATGTCACGTATGGGTCGTCCATATCGACCCAATAGCCGATGCGCTCCGTAAGCGTGCGCCACTCGGCGGTATATTTCATAACCTCGGCGCGGCAGGTGCGGTTATACTCCTCCACGCTGATTTTCCTGCCTATGTCGTCCTTGGTGATGCCGAGCTTCTTCTCCACCCCGAGCTCCACCGGAAGTCCGTGGGTGTCCCAACCGGCACGGCGGCGCACCTTGTAGCCCGACTGCGTCTTGTAACGGCAGACGGCATCCTTGATGGAACGGGCCATCACATGGTGAATGCCCGGCATTCCGTTGGCGGAAGGCGGTCCCTCAAAGAATATGAACTCCGGCGCCCCGTCACGAAGCCGGAGGGATTTCCCGAAAGCGTCGATCCCTTTCCACTTCTTCAAAACCTCATCGGCGGCCGCCACAAGATCAAGCCCGCCATACTCTTTGAATATCATAAATTTTACTAATTTTGCGTTTGCGCTCACCCGCCGCCGCCGACTACCGGGGCACGGGTTGAACAATTCGCAAAGTTAAGAAATTGTTTTGAATTCCAACTTGTATGGCCATCATAGACATCGTCCTGCTGATATGTTTCGTCCCCGCAATCGTTTACGGAATCCGCAAGGGCTTCGTCAGGCAGGTCGTGGAGCTCGTCTCCATCATAGTCGGGGCATGGGCGGCGTTCTGCTTCTCGTCTTCGCTGAGTGTCTGGCTTTCGCAATACTTTGACATCGACAAGACCCTCCTTCTCATTGTCAGCTTCATCATAATCATCGTTCTGGCGGTTTTTCTGCTGGGGCTGCTGGGTTCGCTCCTGACCAGACTTCTCAAGATAGTCTTTCTCGGATGGCTGAACGGGCTGCTGGGCCTGGTGGCGGGAGTGTTCAAGGTGGCGCTGGTGCTCGGGCTGCTGATAATGCTCTTCGAGAGCATCAACGCCACGGTGAATCTGGTCGATCCGTCGGAACTTGAAAACGCCTCCGTTTATCACGCCCTCAGAGACCTTGCCGGCAAGGTCTTCCCGTACATCAAATCTTTCGTGGCCGGACTCGGACAACAGACAGCATAGGACACATGAGCAGAATCATACTTATAGAAACTTCCACCTCCCTCTGCTCCGTAGCGCTTGAGCAGGACGGACGGGTCGTATCCGCAAGGGAGAGCGGCGCCCCAAAGGCGCACGCCGCGATGACGGCGCCGTTTGTCAAAGAAGTGCTCGAAGAGCAGGGACTTGCCGTAGGCGACTGCGACGCGGTGTGCGTCAGCGCCGGCCCGGGTTCCTATACCGGTCTGAGGGTGGGCGTATCCACCGCAAAGGGACTCTGCTTCGCGTCCGGACTGCCGCTGCTCGCCGTCGGCACCCTTGACATACTCGCCCGCCAGGCCATCGAAGGCGGCCTCCCGGAAGGGGTGCGGCACATCATCCCGATGGTCGATGCGCGCAGGATGGAAGTCTATTGCGCCATCTATTCTCCTGACGGAAAGCGTCTCACGGAAGTGGAGCCCAAGGTGGTCGAAGAGGGAACTTTCGAGGAGATTCTCTCCTGCGGGCCGGCGGTCTTCATCGGAGACGGGGCGGAAAAATGCAGGGGGACCGTCGCTTCGCCGGGGTCACTCTTCATCCAGACCTGCCCCAAGGCATCGGCCATGGCTTCTCTGGCAGAAGACGCCCTCGAAAGAGGCGAAGTGAAAGACTGCGCGTATTTCGAGCCGTTCTATCTCAAGCAGTTCATCGCCACCACAAGCAAAAAGAAATTATTCTGAACCGCCATGGAAGGTTTTTTGATCACAATATTCATGCTGTCCGTCCCGATTCTGGCGGCGATTATCGACAAACGCCTCAAGGCCTCGGGGAAATCGCGGCCGCAGGTTCACGCCGAGCCTGTGATCTTCGAAGACCCGGAAGAAGAAGAGGAGGAGGCCACGCAGCAGCCCCTAAGCCGCGAAGCTCTTCCGGGGCAGTCCCCGACCTGCGAAGCTGTCCCGCCACAGATTGCGTTCTGCGAGCCGGTCAAAGCGGTCGCAGCGGCGGCGCAGAAGCAAGATAGCGCCACCGCCCAAAGCAGGATGGAGCCGCAGCGGAGCCGCAAACCCATAATCGAACCCCGTGCAGAAAGCCATCTGACGGCCGAAGATATCCGCCGCGACCGCCGCAAACTGATTCTCTACAAAGAGATAATGAGCCCGAAGTTCGAGGAGCGCATCTGAGAAGCATTTGTTTTTAGGCTCGCTTTTCTTATCTTTGCAGCAAAGCAAGGGTTCTGCCTGCCGGCAGGATTCCTTGTTATTTTTTGATGAATGCTTAATTAACTAACTATTACTATGGCAGAAGTACATTATATGAGCCAGGAAGGGCTCGACAAGATCAAGAAAGAGCTTGCGGAAGCGCTTGCCCAGAGACCTGTCATCTCGGCGGCCATAGCCGAAGCCAGAGAGAAGGGAGACCTTTCCGAAAACGCGGAATACGAATCGGCACGGGAGGCGCAGGGCCTGCTCGAACTCAAGATAGCGAACCTCCAGAACATGATCATCAACGCAAAAGTTCTGGACAGCTCGCAGCTCGGCACGGAGAAGGTGCAGATGCTCAACAAAGTGAAGGTCAAGAACCTCAACAACGGCAGACAGATGGAGTTCACCATCGTCGGAGAGAGCGAAGCCGACTTCTCGAAAGGAAAACTGGCGGCGACCACCCCTATCGCAAAAGCCTTGCTCGGACACGGCAAGGGAGAGACGGTGGAGGCCAAAGCCCCGTCCGGAATCATCAAATTTGAAATTCTTGACATTTCCTTCTGATGGCTACGCTCTTTACAAAAATCGCGACGGGGCTCATCCCGTCCTACAAGGTGGCGGAGAGCGAAGACTTCTACGCTTTCCTCGATATCAGCCCGCTCACCCTCGGCCACACCCTCGTGATTCCGAAGAAGGTCGAAGATGACTACATCTTCAATCTCGACCCTGCGACCTACGAGGGTCTCTGGGCGTTCGCCCGCAAGGTCGCCACGGCCCTCAAGGCCGCCGTCCCTTGCAAGAGGGTCGGGGTGGCCGTACTCGGGATGGAAGTGCCGCACACCCATATTCACCTCATCCCGCTTCAGAGCGAGGGCGATATGGATTTCCGCAAGACCCGCCCGGTATTCTCAAAGGAAGAAATGCAGAAAACCGCCGACGCAATCCTCTCCGAATATGAGAAATTATAAGATATTCGCCGCTGCCGCAGCGGCGCTCGCCCTCGTCTCATGTGCGCAGGATGCGAAAATCAGCGGCAAAATCGACGGGGCGAAAGACAGCCCCATAGTGGTCCGCCAGCTGGACGTCAACGTGTACACCACCCTCGACACCATCAAGACGAAGTCGGACGGCTCGTTCAGCTACTCGATTCCCGTCAAGAAAGGTCAGCCGGAGTTCGTCTATCTGTTCAGAGGGGACACGCGCGTCGCCGCCCTGCTTCTTGAAAGCGGAGAGAAGGCCGTCGTGAGCGCCGACACCCTCGGCAACTACAGCATCGAAGGTTCGGAAGGCTCGGCCAAGCTCGCCGAGGTGGACAAAGCCTATGCGGCCTTCATCAAGTCGATGCTCGCCGCACAGGGAGACGGCCCGCAGATGGCCAAGACCTATCTCGACCACTACAGAGCGAGCGTCAAGTACCTGATAAGCAATCCGTTCTCGATGACGACCATCCCCGTGCTCTACGAGAACATCGGCGAAGGGACATCCATCTTCAACCAGCCGACGGACGCGCTGTTCTTCCGTGCGGCGGCGGATTCCCTCAAGACCGTGTATCCGGAATCCCGCTATGTGAAAGCCCTCGAAAAGGAGGCGGCCCGCAGGATGAAAATCCTCGAAATCGACGGGATGCTGCGCGCGGCCAAGGAATGTGACTACCCGGACATCACGCTCCCGGACATCACGGGAGAGAAGCGTTCGCTCAGCTCCGTCGGTGCCAAGGTCGTCATGCTTCACTTCTGGAACGCGGGGGATGCGGCGCAGAAGATGCTCAACATCGACACGCTCCTCCCGATATGGAACGAGTATCACGGGCTCGGATTTGAAATCTACGCCGTCTGCGTTTCTACGGACAAGGCCGAGTGGGGCTCAATCGTAAACTCGCAGAAGCTCCCGTGGATCAACCTCAACGATGGACTCGGAGCGGCCTCGCCGGCAGTGGTCACCTATGGCGTGACCTCCCTGCCGAATTCGGTGCTCATCATCGACGGACAGCTCAGCACCACGCCGGTCAAAGGCGCGGCAGGCCTGCGCAAAGTTCTCGACAGAGAGCTTCGTCGCAAGTAAGCTGGGCCTTCAGTTCGGCGACAGAATTCAAGCGCTTCCCGTCACGGAGGCGCTTTTTGAATTTGACGCTGATGTCCAGCCCGTATATATCCTCCGAAAAGTCGAAGATGTTGGTCTCGATGATGTCGCCCACGTTGGTCATGCCGTAGAAACGCCGCCCGAGAGTCTCCACCTCGGAGAGATACGCCCCGCGCATCGGAATCAGCTTCAGCGGCTCGTAGAGCTGCATGTTTGCCGTCGGAAAACCTATCGTGCGCCCGAGCTGCTTGCCTCCGACCACTACCCCGCTGACCGGATACTCGTAGCCCAGCATCGCGGCGGCCTCCTCGACTCTTCCTTCAGAGAGGGCGGAGCGGATTTTGGTGGAGCTCACGATGACCCCGCCCTCCAATGAGGCGGGAGGGACGACGATGACATCCAGTCCGAGGCTTCCTGCCAGCGGACGCAGCCGCTCCGGACCGAGCTGGTCGGAGCCGAGACGATTGTCATATCCGAGCAGGACCGCCGTCCCTCCCAGACGCTCACGCACTATGCCGCGCAAATATTCTTCCGCCCCGAGTCGGGCGAACTCCCGCGTAAAATCAAGAACCTCAACCCTGTCGACCCCGGCCGCCTTGAGCATGGCGACCTTCTCCGAGGGGGACGAGAGAAGCCGCAGAGTTCTGGCATCCTGCTGCAGAACGGCCCTCGGATGCCTTGCGAAAGTAACGACAATCGCCTCCTCGCCCCTTGAACGGGCGGAGGAGACGAGAGAGTTGATAACCTGACGGTGCCCGAGATGGACACCGTCAAAAAATCCGGTAGCTACTACAGCCATTTCACCAGAGGGAAATCCTGCCTGTGAGGGAGGCGCGGATTCTTCGGATAGATGCGGGTGCCCACCTGATACATACCGGTCCTTTCGGGCAGGACTTCGGCCTGATAGGTGACCTTGCCGTCATTCACCGATGCGACCCCGAGTTCGCAGACATTCTGGATGTGCAGCTCGCCCTTGGCGTCGGAGGAAGTGAAGATCATCTCCACTCCGACATCCTCCGGCTTGAGACGGCCCAGATCGAGGACGACCTCGCACTTGAGCTTGTTCTCCGGAGAGAGCACATAGGATGCGTCCGGCTGGGTATAGGATACGATGCGGATATTGTTCCACTCATCGCGCACAAGCTGCTTCCACGCCGCAATCTCCTTGGCCACCTTGGCGCCGTCGGCTGCAAGCTCCCCGAAGCGGGCGCTCTGCGGATCGTAGTACTGACGGCAATAGTCGCTCAGCATGCGGTTGGTCGTGAAGTTGCAGGCGACCCCGGCCACGGTGTTCTTGATATAGGAAATCCACTTCGGAGAAAGGCCTGCGGAAGGGTCTGTCTCGTAGTATGAAGGCGCGATTTCATTCTCGATCGTAGAGTAGATGGTGGCGGCATCGAGTTCGTTCTGATAGTTCGGGTCGTCGTAGGTCTTCTCCAGAGGAAGAGCCCATCCGGCTCCCGGCTTATAGCCTTCGACCCACCAGCCGTCAAGCACTGAGAAGTGCATGACACCGTTCATCGCGGCCTTCTCTCCGGACGTGCCGGAAGCTTCCAGAGGGCGGGTAGGGTTGTTGAGCCATACGTCCACGCCCTGCACGAGCCTCTTGGCCAGAGTGATGTCATAACCCGGCACGAACACGATCTTGCCCAGGAACCTCTCCTGCTTCGATATCTCGATGATGTTCTTGATCAGGTCCTGTCCCGCTCCGTCCGCCGGATGCGCCTTGCCGGCGAATATGAACTGAACCGGGCGCTTCGGGTTGTTGACGATGGCGTCGAGCCTGTCGAGGTCGCTGAACAGAAGGGTCGCTCTCTTGTAGGTGGCGAAACGGCGGGCGAATCCTATCGTGAGGATGTCGTCCCTGAGCTGCTCCTTGATCGTCACGATCTGGCTCGGCGTATAATGCGCGCTCTGCTGCGGATCGGAGAGTCTGTCCTTGATGGCGGAGATGAGCTCCTTCTTGAGGAACTTGCGTATGTCCCACACCTGCTTGTCGGGGAGGTTGTAGATGCCCTCGAAGCAGCTCTTGTCGTAGTGATGGGTCTTGAACTCCTCCCCGAACACGCCGGCGTGAGCCGTCTTCCAGTCACGCGACGCCCAGGTAGGATAGTGCACGCCGTTGGTCACATAGCTGATGTAAAGCTCCTCCGGGAGATAGCCCGGATACATCCTGGAGAATATCTCGCGGCTCACCTTGCCGTGCAGCATGGACACGCCGTTGACGTTCTGGGACATGTTGGCGGCGAGGAAGCTCATCGAGAACTCCTCGTTGTGGTCGTCCGGGTTCACCTTGCCGAGACTCATCATCGTGCGCCAGTCTATCCCGATGGTCTGAGGGTAGCTGCCTATATAGCGGCCGAGAAGCTCCTCCGTGAAAGCGTCGTGCCCCGCCGGGACAGGCGTATGCGTCGTGAAGAGACCGGAGGCCCGTATGAGCTCCATGGATTCCGCAAAGGAGAACTGCTTCTCGCGCATGCACTCGCGGAGTCTCTCAAGTCCGGCGAACGCCGCGTGTCCCTCATTGTAGTGGTAGATGGTAGGATGCAGGCCGAGCGCACGCAGCGCCCTCACACCTCCTATGCCCAGCAGAAGCTCCTGCTTGAGACGGTTGTCCCAGTCTCCACCGTAGAGCTGATGGGTGACCTGCCTGTCCTCCGGGATATTGTCTTCGTAGTCAGTATCAAGAAGATAGAGATCGGTACGGCCCACTGCCACCTTCCATATCCTGGCGTGCAGGTCGCGTCCGGCAATCGAGACCTTGACCGTCCTCCACACCCCGTTCTCGTCAAGAACAGGCTCGGCCGGGGTTTTCATGAAGTCCTGGGTCTGATACTCGGCGACCTGATTGCCCTGCGGCGTAAGCCTCTGGGTGAAGTAGCCGTAACGGTAGAAAAGGCCGACGGCGACGAGGTTGACGTTCATGTCGCTGGTCTCCTTGAGGTAGTCGCCGGCAAGTATGCCGAGGCCTCCGGAATAAATCTTCAGCGAGGTGTCGAGTCCGTACTCCATGCAGAAGTAGGCGACCGACGGTTCGCTGCGCTCGGACTTCTTGTCCATATAGGCGTTGAACTCGGCCATCACCTCGCCGAGGCGAGCGATGAAGACATCGTCCTTGGCGAGCTCCATATATCTCTTGATGCTCACCTTATCAAGAATCTCCATCGGATTATGTCCGGACTTGTGCCAGATGTCATAATCCACGCTCTTGAAGAGGGCCTTGGCGTTGTCGTTCCAGCACCACCAGAGGTTTTTGCAGAGAGTTTCAAGCCCGGAAAGTTTCTCGGGCAGACGGCGGGTTACCATCACGCTTTTCCATGACGGCGTCCACGTTTCATTGATGTTCATACACTACTATTGTTTTTCCGCTATCGCGTTGTTTACTCTTATCGTGAAATCGCTGAGCACGTTCATGTAGTTGATGAACGCCTCATACGGTGTCGCATACGGGTTGAAACGGTTATGTATTTCCCCGTCGGAGAAGAATTTCGTACACATATAGTACAGGTGGTCGCTCTCCTGGAGGTGTCCGAAATCAGCCCACAGCGCGGCATCGCTGACCAAAGAGAGCTTCTCCTGAAGAGCATAGAGCTTCTGGTACGCCTCCTGCTGAAGCTCGTTGCCGAGCCACGCGGACAAATCCCGCTCCTCATCGGCCCAGGATATAGGCTCCGGTACGGAGAGATCCCCCACTGACTTGTACTTGGCGACCGCCCTCGACGGGGTGACGAAGTCCAGCTCCGGATCCTTCAGGGTCTGGCGGATGAAGGCCTGCATGAAATCGAAGATGCCGCTGTCCGCGCCCTGATGCTCTCCGAAGGTCTCATAATCCATGAAGAGATTGACGATGTCGCCCTCAGTGGACTTGACCCAAGACAGATATTTCTCCGCGGTGAGCGGCCACTCGGGCCAGTTGCGGTCGGAGAAGCGGAAAGCGATGTCGTCGCTGAGCGCATAATTGCGCAGAAGGAGCCTGAGACCGCTCTTGAAGTCGTTGTTGTAAACGTAATTCGGACTCATCCAGCCCATGATGTGGCGCGCGCCCTCGGTGAGCATCGTCTTGAAACCGAGCTCATAGACATCCTTTCCGATACCGTCGGAATAGATCAGCTCGGTGTTGCGGAAGGTTTTCGGGGTGACGCCGAAGTATTTCTCGATTGCAGCCTTGTGCTTGAGAACCTGCTGCTCGAACTCCTGACGGGAGGCAAGGGACGCGAGAGAATGGTTGTAGGTCTCGCAGAGGAATTCCACGCTCCCGGTATCCGCGAGTTCCCTGAAGCTCGCAGTCACTTCCGGAGCATAGCGTTCGAACTGCTCGAGCGCCGACCCGGATATGGAGAAGGCCAGCTTGAACTTGCCCTTGCTCTCCTTGACGAGGTCAAGGAGCATCTTGTTCATAGGAAGGTAGCACTTGGTGGCCACCCTCTTGAGGATGGTCCTGTTGGTGAAATCATCGTAATAATGTGAGTCCTTACCGATATCGAAAAAACGGTAGAGACGGAGCCTTGTCGGCTGGTGCACCTGAAAATACAGGCAGATAGACTTCTTCATATTATTGTTTTACCAGAGATTCATAAACATTCTTGAGCTTCGCCGTGGCGTTGTTCCACTTGAGAGCGCTGACTTCTTCGTGGCCCTGCTTCATCGCGAAATCGGAGAGAGCCGGATACTTGAGAATGGCGTAGATGTCGTCCGCCATGGCGTCGACATCCCAGAAATCCACCTTCAGAGCATATTTCAAAACCTCCGCCGCTCCCGACTGATAGGAGATGATGGCGGGAACGTCGGACTGCATCGCCTCCAGAGGAGATATGCCGAACGGTTCGGAGACGGAAGGCATTATATATACGTCCGAGAGCGCAAACATCTTCTGCACCTCGCCTCCTTTGAGGAATCCGGTGAAGTGGAATCTGTCGGAAATGCCCAGACGGGCCACCTGACGGATGGCGCGGTTCATCATGTCGCCGCTTCCGGCCATCACGAAACGCACGTTGTCCATCCTCTTGAGGACCTTGGCGGCAGCCTCGATGAAATACTCGGGCCCCTTCTGATAGGTGATGCGTCCGAGGAAAGTCACGACCTTGTCCTTGACCCCCCTTTCGACCTCAAGCTTGTCCCTGCCGCTGAAATCCACGGCGTTGTGGACGGTGACGACCTTGTCGGGGTTGATTCCGTACTTGTTGATGACGATGTTTCTGGTGAGGTCGCTCACGGTCACTACGCGGTCCGCCGCCTCCATCCCCCTCTTCTCTATGGCGTAAACCCTGGAATCCACCATGTCATCGGTACCCCTGTCGAAAGAAGTCGCGTGCACATGCACCACAAGCGGCTTTCCGCTGACCTCCTTGGCGGCGATTCCGGCAAGATAGGTGAGCCAGTCGTGGGCGTGGATGACATCGAATTTCCCGCTCTCCGCCGCAGCGATGGTGGCGGCCACCTGGGCATAGCGGGAAACCTCCTCCATCAGATTCGCCCCGTACTTGCCGGAAAACTTGAATTTCTGTCCGAAACCGATGGTCTTCTCTTCGGCCTTCGACTTCTTCATCTGCTCGACGGCCCGGGCATACTCTTCCGGATCGACATAAGGCGTCATGTTCGAATCCACCTTGATGAACTTCACCTTGTCGAGAAAATCGCTGACGCTGTCGCAGACATTGCTGACAGGGATGTCGCTGGCGTTGATTATCCGGGCGCAGCTCTGATCCTCGTCTCCGGATGCGGACGGCATGACGAAAAGCACGTCGACTCCATTATGGGCCAAGCCCTTGACTATTCCTTCGCAGGCCGTCCCCAGACCGCCGGCGATATGGGGAGGAAACTCCCAACCGAACATCAATACTGTCATTTGCTTTTCTCTCTATATTTGTCCAACATGTTTTCCACCGAAAGCAGAGCAGCCGTACTCAACGCGGAAGATATTGCTCCGTGCGCCTCGTGAGGTGGGTCTCCGTCATAAAGCTCGGAGAAGGCTCCGACTCCGTGCTTGCCCAGGTCTTCGTAGAACCCTTCCACAAGCCACTCGGCTTTCTTGACGAAAGCGGCGCCCTTGACCTTAAGGCAGATTCTGACATAGTATTCGAGGATGAACGGACGCGTGCTGCCCTGATGGTAGGCGAGGTCCCGTTCAATCTGCGTCCCCTCGTAAACCCCCTTGTACTTGACATTGCGGGGCGAAAGGGTGCGGATTCCGCGAGAGGTCACAAGCTCGTTGTCAATCACTCTGAGAATCGACGGGGCAAGCTCCTCGTCGAGCGGAGAATACTCGCACCACAGGGCGGCGAGCTGATTCGGCCTTATGTCCATGTTCTGGCCCGTATTGTCAACATAGTCGGCGAGGCAGCCGCAGGCCTCGTTCCAGAACGTCCTCTGGTAGTTCTCACGGATAAGATCCCGGATTCCGGACCACTTGGAGACGAAGGTGCTTTTCTTGGAGCCGTAGCGGGACTCCATGTCCACGGCGAAGCAGATGGCGTTGTACCAGAATGCGTTGGTCTCAACCTGATACCCGGCGCGCTCGGTGACAGGATGTCCGTCGGCATAGGCGTTCATCCAAGTGAGGGCCACTCCGTCCTTCTGCGCCCAGAGCAGGCCGTTGGGATGCATGGCCACCTCCGCGCGCTCTCCCGGAAGATAGCTTTCCAGCACTCCACGGACTATGATGCCGTATTTCTTCCAGATGGCCTTCGGATCCGCGCCATAGGCTATGTAATCCTGCAGGCAGCACGCTATCATAAGCGGAGCCTCCACCTGGGTCGTCCTGCGGAAGAGCCTCTCCTGCTGGTCGGCGATGAGGTTGTCAAGTATCTCTTCAAAGGTCTTCGCGCTGTCCAGCCCGTGCAGGGCAAGGCCCGGAAGGGCGACAAGAGTCTCGCGAAGAAGCCCCGTGTACATCCAAGAGTAGCCGGCCTCTATCTTCTTGCGGCCGTTGTGCGCGACGATCAGGGAATCGGCGCAGCGGCGCAGCTGGTCGCGGTACAGGGAGATTTCCCCCGCCTCACGCACCTCCGAGGCAAACCTGCGCTTGAACTCCGCAGGGTTCTCCTGCATGACGGAGGCGGAGAAGATGACGGAGCCGCCGGGTTTGAGATTGGTCTCGAAGTAGCCCGGAACGAGAAGATCCTCGCGGCAGTCGAAGCCTCGGCGGTATTCGTCGGAATAGGTGACGTTGAGATTCCAGGATGGAGCCGCCGTGAACTTGGAACGGGCGTCGCTCAGCTGGAGATTGAGATCGGGGAAATTGGGATACATCCTGAAGGCCATCCCGCCCTGTATGGCCGAACCCTCCCTGCAGGCGTCAGAATTCTGATGGGTGAGGGAGTGGACGTTGCGGAAAGCCAGATACGGCCGCAGCTGAAGCTTGACCGGAGCAGGAGAGGAGAGAAGCTCATACTTTATCATCACCTGATCCCTCTCGTGCGAAAGGAGCAGGGTCTTCCGGAAAAGCATATCACCCACCTTGTAGGTGATTTGAGGTACGGAATCCGCGCAGAAGTCGACTATGTACTTGTGCCCGCGCGGCTCATAGACATCTCCATAGCAATGAATCCCGAGGTTGAATTGCTTCCCGTCCACAATCAGGCTCTCATCGAGATCGGACAGCAACATGAATCGGTCCCCGCCGAAACGGTCCAGAGTGACGGCCAGAAGTCCATGGTAGCGCCGGGTGTTGCAGGTGATGATGGTGGTGTTGCAATACGCCCCGGTTTTGTTCGCGCAGATGATCTCTCTCTTGAGCGAATAGGCCAGATTGACCAGCTCAGACTTGTTGAATTTTAAGAATGCCATCTTTGTTATAATTTTTTCAGTACTATCGCCACTCTGCAAGGGAGATACAGGGAGAGCTGTCCGTCGACGGTGAAGTGTCTCTCATCCCTGCCAAGGCGCGAAAATCCGTCAAATTCGGTTTCATCGGAATCAAGACCAATCACATACTCCCCGTCAGGCGCTGCGAACCTGAAATCCTCATACGAGGCGACCGGATTGAAATTGAATGCAAATATACTATTTCTCCTCTTGAATATCAAGACTTTCCTTTCTTCGTCGGCACAAAGTTGAACCGGAACGTCTTCGAGGATTCTTTCTTTTTTGACGTAACGTATCATCGCCGCGTCGAAACGCTGCAGGCAGGCGTAGCGCAGAGATGGATTGTCGGCGAGCGACCACTGCCGGCGGGCGTATTTGTAGGACCAGCCGTTCCCCTCGCGCGGGAAGTCTATCCACTCCGGATGCCCGAACTCGTTGCCCATGAAGTTGAGGTAGCCGCCGCCGCAGGTGGCAAGTGTCACCAGGCGTATCATCTTGTGGAGGGCTATGCCGCGATCCACCGTCAGATTGCCGGAGCCAAGTTCCATCCCGTAGTACATCTCCTTGTCAATCAAGCGGAAGATGATGGTCTTGTCACCGACGAGCGCCTGGTCGTGGCATTCGGCGTAGGATATGGTCTTCTCGTCTGAGCGCTTGTTGGTGAGCTCCCACCAGATCTCCCCCATGCTCCACTGCTCGTCGCGCCGCTCCTTGATCCACTTGATCCAGTGGTCCGCCACCCCCATCGCCATGCGGAAATCGAAGCCGACTCCTCCCGCCTTGAAAGGTGCGGCCAGTCCCGGCATCCCGCTCACGTCCTCGGCAATCGTGACGGCGTCGGGGTCAATCTCGTGGATGAGCATGTTGGCGAGGGCAAGGTAGCTCACCGCGCTGTCGTCAACCCCCTGCCCGAAGTATAGCGAATAGTCGCCGAACGCCTTACCCAGACCGTGATCCCAGTAGATCATGCTCGTCACCCCGTCGAAACGGAAGCCGTCGATATGATATTCCTCCATCCAGTATTTGCAGTTGGAGAGGAGGAAATACTTGACCTCGTCCTTGCCGTAATCAAAGCACCTCGACCCCCAGGCGGGATGATGTCCCTGCGGCCCGGAATAGAAGTAGAGGCTGTCCCTGCCGTCCAGACGGCTGAGCCCCTCGGCCTCGTTGTCCACGGCATGGGAGTGGACTATGTCCATCACCACGGCGATTCCGAGATGGTGCGCCTCGTCCACGAGGCGTTTGAACTCCTCCGGGGTGCCGAAGCGGGAGCTGAGGGCGAAGAAGTTGGAGACCTGATAGCCGAAAGAGCCGTAGTACGGGTGCTCCTGGAGGGCCATTATCTGCAAAACATTGTAGCCCAGAGCCTTCACACGAGGCAGCACGGTCAGTCTGAACTCATCGAATGTGGAGACCTTCCCCTCTTCGGAGCTCATGCCGATGTGGCATTCGTATATGAGCGGATGCGGCCTGCGTCCCGGTTTGCGCCATTTCCACTCGTAGCTCTGCGGGGGCGACCAGACCTGGGCCGAGAATATCTTGGTCTCCGAATCCTGCACGACCCTCGTCGCGTAGGCCGGCAGCCTCTCTCCCCCGCCTCCCGGCCACTCGATCCAGAGCTTGTAGAGATCGCCGTGGCTCAAGAACATCTCCGGTATGCGAAGCTCCCAGTTCCCGTCCCCCACCGGGACGAAAGCATAGGCCTCTGTGCGTTTCCAGTTGTTGCACTCCCCTGTCAGGTAAATCTTGGTGGCGTTGGGGGCCCACTCGCGTATCACCCACGACCCGTCCTCCTTATGGAGCGGATAGTAGAGATGATTGTTGACGGCCTTGCAGAGGTCTCCCCCTCGGGAGAGCTTCTTCAAATCAGAAAGAATATGCTCGTGCCGCGCATCGACCGCGTCCTTGTATGGTTCGAGCCAAGGATCGGTTTCGTAGATTTTTCTGCATTTTGTCATAGATCGTCAGTTATGGTTTTCATCGTTCTGAGGTATTCCCGGCACTGCGCGATGAGCTCATCGGAACGCCGGATATATTTTTCAATGTCCCCCAAGGCCGTAGAAGGATCTTCAACCTTTTGGGCTATCTGTTCCAGTTCCGCCATTGCCTTGGCGTAGTCAAATTTCTCTTCCATATACCGTTGCGTGTATTGTCCCGTCCTCGAAAAGGACACTTATCCTGTCTCCGTCCCCGAGGGATGCGGCGGATTTGAGCACCACGCCGCGCTCATCGGCGACCAGTGCATAGCCCCTGGACAGCACCGCCCTCGGGTCGGAGGAGCGGATCCTTGCGGAGAGCATCTCAAGGGCGGCCCCCATCGAAGACAGCCTGGAAGAGAAGGCCAGACGCAGGCGCGTGCCGTACGAGCTGATATGCTCGTCCTCGGCGGCCATCGCGTCTATGAACCTGTCCGCGAGCGCGGTGGGAGTCTTTACAAAATCGTGCGCCACCATGTCCGCCACATGGTAATCCCGTTCGTGTCCGATTGCCGTGAATACCGGAACCGTGCAGTTCGCTATCGTGAAGGCGAGGCCGTAGTCGTCAAAACATGAGAGGTCGAAGGAAGAGCCGCCGCCGCGCAGAATCAATATGGCGTCATACGGCACGGAGGCCGTCTCGGATAGGGAAATCGCATCGCAGATGGACTCCGGAGCACCCTCCCCCTGCATCGCGGCTTCAAAGAGGCGCAGCTCGAAGGCGAAGCCGAACTCGTTGTCCTCAAGATGTCTGAGGAAGTCCCCGTAGCCGGCCGCGTCACGCGCCGAAATCACGGCAAGACGCCTCGGCATGTCCGCAAGCGGAAGTCCTTTCTGCCTGTCAATCAGGCCCTCCGCAACGAGACGCTCTATCGTCCTGCGCTTCTGAAGCTCCGCCGCTCCGAGAGTGAAGCAAGGCTCTATGTCATCGATCGTCAGGGTCAGGCCGTAAAGTTCGCTGTAGCTGACCAGCACCCTCGCCAGAACCTCCATGCCGGAGCGCAAATCCTCTCCCGCAGCCTCACGGAACTTTTCGGAGAGGGCGAGGTAGCGGCTGCGCCATATCACGGCCTTGGCCCGCGCCACGACCTTCCCGTCCTCGCTGCCGGAGAGATCCATGTAGCAGTGCCCGTTGGCCTTGGCCTGCACGGAGGAAAGCTCGGCCCGCACCCATATCTTCCCCGGGAACAGCTCGCCTATCCCCTCGCGCATCAGGCGCTGAAGTTCAAACAAATCTATGTAGTCCCTGTCCATCTCAGACAAAAATAAGAAAAATGGCAAAGATTTGCTATATTTGCACTCGTTAAAGTCGGTAGTATTCTTTTTATGAAAATCTCCGAAGCCAAGTTCGTTGGCAGCAGCACAAGAGTCTCAGGCAAGCCGGAGAGGAACTTGCCCGAGTTCGCGTTCATCGGACGGTCCAATGTCGGGAAGTCGTCCCTAGTCAATATGCTGTGCAACAACCGCAGGCTCGCGATGACCTCCGCCACCCCCGGCAAGACCAGGCTCGTCAACCATTTCCTCATCAACGACAGATGGTACCTGGTGGACCTTCCGGGCTACGGCTACGCCAAGACCGACAAGGCCGGGAGAGAAGAAATCGCCGAAGTGATCAGGGATTACATAATGAACTCGGGCGAGCTGGTGATGCTCTTCGTGCTGATTGACTCGCGTCACGACATCCCCCGCATCGACATCGACTTCATAGCGGAGCTCGGAGAGCACGGAATACCGTTTTCCATCATCCTTACCAAGTGCGACAAGAAGGGGCCCGTCGCCCTGGCCGCACAGATGGAGAAAGACAGGGAGATTCTGCTGCGGGACTGGGAGGAGCTCCCGGAGATGTTCTGCACCTCGTCGCAGACAGGGGTGGGACGGGACGAAGTGTTGGGGTACGTCGAGAACATTCTGAATACACTCTAAATATTTGATTTATAGTTATGTTACATTCACACAGACTGGAACTGTTCGCCTGCAGGGCTTCAGAAGATTTCGCCCGCAAAGTTCTTGACAACTTCAATCAGCTCCGCAATCCCGACGAGCCGGAGCTGCATCTGGGCAAGATTGAAGTGACACCTTTCAGCGACGGGGAGTTCCAGCCGCAATTCACCGAGAGCGTCCGCGGTGCGGCGGTCTATATCCTGCAGTCCACCATTCCGCCTGCAGACAACCTGATGGAGCTGCTGCTCACCATCGACGCCGCCAAGAGGGCCTCCGCCGACAAGGTGATTGCAGTGATGCCTTACTTCGGCTGGGCGAGACAGGACCGCAAGGACCGTCCGCGCGTAGCCATCGGAGCCAAGCTCGTGGCCAACCTGCTGCGCGCCGCGGGAGCCGACAGGGTGATGGCCTGTGACCTCCACGCCGAGCAGATCCAGGGCTTCTTCGACTTCCCGCTCGACCACATCTATGCCAGCAGGGTGTTCATCCCCTACATCCAGGAAAGGAACATCGAAAACCTCGCCATAGCCGCTCCGGACATGGGCGGGGCCAAGAGGGCCAACACCTACGCCAAGGAACTCGAAGCTTCCGTGATCATCTGCCACAAGACCAGGGAGAAAGCCAACGTGGTGGGCTCCATCACGGCAATCGGTGAAGTTGAAGGCAAGAACATCATCATCGTGGACGACATGATCGACACCGCCGGCACCCTCTGCAAGGCGGCGGAAGTCCTGATGGGCAAGGGGGCGAAGAGCGTCTGCGCCTGCGCCACCCACGGCATATTCTCGGGCGGCGCCGTCGAGCGCATCCACAACTCGGCGCTCAAGGAAGTGTTCGTCACCGACACCATCCCTCATCCGGAGCTCGCGAATGACCCGAAAATCAAGATCGTGACGATGACCCGCGTGTTCGCGGACATGATACACAAGGTTTATAACTACGAGTCAATCAGCAAAGATTTCGTATTCTAGTCACCATGATGGCGGTATTCCTCCTGACAATCGTGATTGTGGCCCTTTGCGTTATAGGGCTGTCCTTCAACGTCCTCTTCCGCAAGAAGGACTTCCCGCACTACGACGTGGGGTCCAACGAGGAGATGCGCAAGAGAGGAATCCGCTGCTATAAAGATGAAGATGCCGCACTGCAGCGCAGGGCCTGCGGCGGCATCGAAAGCGATGCCTGCAAAGAATGTAAGTCATATGAGCATAGTAGCGATTGTAGGGAGGCCTAACGTAGGCAAATCGACACTCTTCAACCGCCTTGTCGGAATGCGCAAGGCAATCGTGGATGACACTGCCGGTGTGACGCGCGACCGCCACTATGGCCGCTGCGACTGGTGCGGAAAGGAATTTTCCGTAGTTGACACGGGAGGTTACACGACCAACTCCGACGACGTGTTCGAGAGCGCCATCCGCTCCCAGGTTCAGATAGCCATCGACGAGGCGGATCTCACCATCTTCATGGTGGAGGCCGGGACCGGCATCACCGACTATGACGCGGAGATAGCGGACATCCTGCGCCGCACAGGGAAACCGGTGGTGCTCTGCGTCAACAAGGTGGACAGCGGAGACAAGATGTTCGACGCCTACCAGTTCTATTCCCTGGGTTTGGGAGAAATCTACAGCATCTCCGCAGCCAACGGCAGCGGCACCGGTGACCTGCTGGACGCCGTATGCGCGGCCCTTCCCAAGGAAGAAGAAAGCGCCGACCCGTATGCCGGACTGCCGCGCATCACGATAGTGGGAAAACCTAACGTGGGGAAATCCTCCCTCACCAACGCCCTGCTCGGACAGGAGCGGAACATCGTCACCCCGGTGGCGGGCACCACGCGCGACTCCATCGAGACGCACTACAACAAGTTCGGTTTCGAATTCATGCTGGTGGACACCGCCGGCATCCGACGCAAGACCAAAGTCCGCGAGGATCTGGAGTTCTATTCCGTGATGAGATCCATCCGCGCGATAGAGAACTCCGACATCTGCATCCTGATGATCGACGCCACGAGCGGGATGGAGGCCCAGGACATGAACATCTTCAACCTCATCGTCCGCAACCGCAAGGGATGCGTGGTGGTGGTCAACAAGTGGGACCTCTTCACCAAGGATTCCAACACGATGAAGAATTACCGGGAGGCTCTCCGGGACCGGCTGGCCCCGTTCAACGACGTGCCGATAATTTTCACCTCAGTGCTCAACATGCAGCGCATCCAGGACGTGCTCAGCGCCGCGACCGAGGTTTACTCCAACTATAGCCGCAAGATTCCGACAGCCCGCCTCAACGAGGCCCTGCTGCCCATCGTCGAGGAGACACCGCCTCCGGCATGGAAGGGAAAGTATGTGAAAATCAAATATATCACCCAGCTCCCGACCCGCTTCCCGGCATTCGCGTTCTTCTGCAACCTCCCGCAGTACGTCAAGGACCCATACAAGAGGTTCGTCGAAAACCAGCTGCGCAAGAGTTTCAACCTCACAGGCTGTCCGGTACAGATTTATTTCCGTCAGAAATAGGCGGGCTCCTACGTCGCGGTAGTCACTCCCCCTCTTTTTTCGGATAGGTGATGGTGAAGCAGGCTCCGCCGAGGGAGAAGGAGCGGCTGTAGGCAATGGTCGCCCCGCACCTTTCGAGAATGCTCCGGCTGATGGCGAGTCCGAGCCCGGAGCCACCGTTCTTGGTCGTGAAGTTCGGAGTGAAGAGCTTGACGACATTCTCCTCGGAGACTCCGGGGCCGTTGTCCTCGAACACGATGTCATAGTAGCCGTCGCGCATTGAGTTGCGCAGGGCCACTACGACCCTGCCCCCCTCGCGCTCACCTATCGCCTGGACGGCATTGTTGATGAGATTGACGAACACGCGCGTCAACTGAGGCTTCGGCCCCGTCACCGTCACGTCGCTGAGGCCGAGAAAATCGAACTGCACGTTGTCCTTGCTGTCAAACATGGCAATCTCCTCCTGAAGCACCCGGTCAAGAGCGATGAGGGTCGGCTCTTCGGTATAGAGCTTGGCGAAGGTGGAGAACTCATTGGCCGTGTCGGTCAACATCTCTATATGGTCGAGAAGCACCTTGCTCGCTTCGTCGAAGCGGGTCTGCCAGGACGGATCGCCCTTCTGCTTGAGGCGTATGATTCTCTGTATCTGGAGCTTCATCGGCGTGAGAGGGTTCTTGATTTCGTGAGCCACCTGACGCGCCATCTCGCTCCACGCCTTGTCGCGCTCCGCCTGGGCCAGCTTCTTGGAGCTCTCGGAAAGTTCCGTCACCATCCTGTTGTAGGCCTGCACGATGGAACTTATCTCGTCGTCCTGGTCGTAAGTGATGTAGCCGAGGGTTTCAAGTCCCGCGCTGTTCATCTTGCGGCTCATCTCGCTGAGCGGCTTGAACATCCTGTCCACCACCCTCGAAACCATCAGCAAGGCCAGCAGCAGCAGGACAAGGAAGAGGGACACTATGGTCATCGAATGCATCACGGCATCCTCTTCGAAGTCATAGTTGTCCTCGTTGTAGGGAGAGCAGATGATCGCCATCATCTTGCCGTCCTCATTCATTATCGGGGCGTACATGCTGTAGAAGCTGACATCGTCAACCCTTTCCTTCTGTATGCAGTAGCGCCTGTGCTCATAGACTATCTGCCCGTACGCCCGCCCGTTGATTCTCTCTCCGAGAAGCTGACGCTCGAAGACCGCCGGCACCGTGGACACCAGCATCTTGCCGGACGGAGAATAGAGGGTTATGTCCGAATAGGTGTCGTTCCCCACCTGCTCCACGAGCTTGCGTGCCACACGGCGGTTGATTCCCGCCTGTCCGGAAGCGTTCCGGACCCCGGCCTCCATCATCGAGGAGATCGAGCCTATCTTGTCCGACATCACGGTGTGCATGTTGCTGTCGTTGCGGGAGTACACGAAGAACACGCTCACGGAGGCCATGGCCACGAGGGTCAGCACGAGGGAAAGCAGCAGCACCCCGGAAATGCGGAGACGGAAGTAGCTGTGGGCGAAGATGTCCTCCTTCCGCCTGCCGATCACCACCAGGGAATTCACGAAGAAAGCGAGCAAGGCCACGAACACTCCCGACACGCCATAGGTGATCGGGGTGACCCGGGGTCTGGAGAGCACTATCATCTCCCTGTCGCCGATGACGGTGAAAAAATGCGTGTAGCCGTCTCCGGCGGCGGTGCGCAGCCCTTTTGAATATATCTTCTCGCTGCGGTCCGGATCTATCTGAGTCGAATAGGCATAAGTCCCGCGATATGACTTCAGGGAATTCCCTTCATAACGCGCATAAGAATAGCCGGCGGGGAGAGAGACCTTGCCCGGAGGCGTAATCCCGAAAATGCCCGCATAGCCCTTGTTGCCCCGGCTGTCCCTGGATTCGAGACGGACCAGAACCCTCGACACGCCGCTGCCTTCTATCAGATAGAGAAAAACTCCGACATAATACGAATGGCCGCCGTCCCTCTTGACATAGAGGAAGCGGGAATCGGGAGAAATCGGCGTTCCGCCCTCGAGGACGGACTTGTAGCGTGCGGCCGCAGCCTGGGTGTTGTTGCTGTCATTGAATACATACGCGGTGACGGTATAATCCTGGTCGTTGCGCGAAAGATAGTAGTCGCAGATGCGGCTCTGGATGGAGGACTCGGTGTTGTTGAAGACCGAAAGCGCCGATATGACCATGTCTTCGGCAATCTGACCCTCGATGCTCCGCAATCTCAATTCGAGCGATATGTCCCTGTCGAACGAGATGCGGTTGGCGAGGACCTCCATCCTGTCGCTCTCCTTGCGGAAGCCTATCACGGACGAAGATACGACAAGGAACGTCGCGATAATCAATGAGAAGAATATCCTGTTGTTGATGGAGAAGGCGTCGAAGCGAAAGCCGAAGAACTTATGCGCCACCTTCTGCGCAGACTGTATCAGGAGCGGCACGCTCACCAGCATCGTGATGAACGAAGCATAAATCAGAACCCCGAAAAATGAGAGTTCGGAGAACTTGTAGAGCTCCAGCGAGATTCCGGAATTGAGGATGATGCTGCGAAGCGTGGCCTGAGTGTAGAAAAGCACCCCGACCACCAGCGCGACGGACGCGGTCAGGCAGGACAGCGCCGCCGTCTTGCTGCGGACACGGCAGGAAAGAGACTCCCTGCACATATATACGCACAGCGCCGAGACGAGAATCCACAGGTTGATGATGAGCACGGCTCCGAGCGAATACAGCACGTCCCCTCCGGCATAGAGCACGGGCGAGAAGATGGTGAGCCGCCCCCGTATGAACCAGCCCCAGAGGTAGAAGGCCAGCATGGTCACCGTCAGGACTGAGAACACCGCCACGAGACGGCGGACGGACCTGTCGGCCGAAAGATACACCAGGCAGGCCGCCGTCAGAAGCAGGAGTGCGAGCCAGAGCATGAAAGTGTCAGCCGTGGCAGGACGGCGGAGAGTCTCCCGGAGCAGTTCGAACTGAGGCCGGCCGCCGAGAGTCACCACCGCCCCGCCTCCGGACGAGAGCGGCAGCACGCTGAACTCCGGCCGCAGATGCAGGGAGGCGTTCACCCCGCCTCCGGAGACCGATTTCTGCATATCCACAATCTCCAGACCCGCAATCACCTTGACATCCCCCCTGCCGACGGATTTCGCCAGATACCACTTCGGCCCGATATTGACATAGCCGACAGAATCCTCAACCTGAAGCAGAGGGGATTCGGGCGACCTTCTCGGATTGGCTATGAAAGGGACATAGAAACGGTTGCGGATGTCGTCGTTGTCAACGGGAAATTCATTGCACCAGGACTGGAGCGTATCCTTGCAGTAACGGTACACCACCATGTCCTGCGGCAAGCCCCCGAGATCCATCCATTCCTCCGGGGAAGAGTTCAGAGCCTCTCCGACATAGCTGTCCAATTCGGCCATGCGGTGCTCCAGCGTGCGCGAGAGCCGTCTGGCCGCAGTCTCCGTATTCATCCCGATTCTGGACTCCCTAAAGGAAAGTACAAGCATCACGATGCCTCCCAGGAGCAGCGCGGCACTGATGAACGTCCTTATGTTTCTGCCGACTTTCATTCGTGATGGTACGGTTCACCCTGCATTATCGTGAAAGCACGATACAGCTGCTCCGCAAAAATCGTTCTCACCATCTGGTGGGAGAACGTCATCTTGGAGAGCGAGAGTTTCCTGTCAGCCCTCTGATAGACCTCCCGGCTGAAGCCATAAGCCCCGCCTATGGCGAAGACGAGGTCCTTGCCGCTCCTTGACATAAGGTCGGAGAGTTCCGCCGCGAATTCGAGCGAACGCAGCTCCCTGCCGTGCTCGTCGAGCAGAATCAGAGTGTCGGAGCTTTTCACGTTCTTCAGCAGGAGCTCCCCCTCCCTGGACTTGATGCTCTCTCTGGACAGGGCCGACACGTTCTTGAGTTCGGGAATCTCGACAAGCGAGAACCGCACATAGTGCTTCAGTCTGGAAAGATAGGTCTCCAGACCCTCGCGAACCCAGGGGATGTCGGTCCTGCCCACGGTGAGAAGAGTCATCTTCATTGCTCCGGAGCCGGCATGTACGGTTTCGCCCAGTGCATGACCTCTATCGCATTGAGAAGCCATTGCGTGGTGGAAGGGGTATGGCGCTGCCAACCGGCGGTCTGCCCGAGGAATCCCGGCTCCTCAACCGGCTTGACTATATAAGGTGTCGCCACGGAGACTCCCATCGGATGCTCCACGACAGGGGTTCCGTCACTTTCAGTATCCGTGAAGCCGTTGTCAAGCAGGTTCTTCCAGGCCAGGGCCCCCATCTGTGCGTCCCCTCTAGAATCGGCCACCCAGGCCGCCGCCCTCGGACCGGTCATGCTGCCGCCCTTGGCGGAGGAGACGTCGGCGAAGAAATTGTCCGCAAGTTTCCAGAATTCGGGCATGTCCACGGTCTGGCGCATGTCAGTGAGAAGTTCCGGAGAGCCGAACAGCAGGCTGAAAGTGTCTCCCCTGACCTTGGAGAGCCTGTAGCCGACTATTTTTTCGAGTTTCTTCCTGCTCAGGCTGGAGGCCGGCACGAAGTCGCTCTCAGGAGCCTCGACGTATCCCTTGTAGGAAGGATCCTCCTTGAGATAGACCATGAAACGTCCCGTGTCGGTGTCGAAATAATCGAACACGAGCCTTCCGCTCAGACTTCCGAGGGCCACGATGTCCTTCATGGAATTGAGCAGGCGGTCCCGGTAATACGTATTCCCCGTCCGCTCCCACTCGAGCATCCAGTTGCTGGCATAATAAGCCCAGTCGTTGAGACTGCCCTTGAGATAGGTTCCGGAAACAGCTCCCCAGGTGCTCACCCGGCGGGCGTACTCATAAGCTTTTTCCGAACCGATCTGCTCCGTCATGCGCTCCCCCGTCAGAGCGTCTCCCCCGGTGAGGTAGTACATGTAGCGCTTCATCGCGGCATACTGGATGCGCGGCTGCTTGCATCCGTCCCCCCAGTGCTTGACGTTGTGGCGGGTGCCCAGCGGGGCGAAGCGCCCTATATGATGCACGTCCACCTCGCTCGAATGCTTTTCCATGGCCTCGGCCATAGTCCAGACATCCTCCCTGCCGGTTCGCAGGAAGCAGGTCCAGAGCAGGACGTTCGGAGCCAGCTCGATGTTGTTCCACGCCCAGCCTCCGATGTCGTAGCGCCAGTCATGACGAGTGAAATCATAGTTGTGCATCACGTCGCCGTAGTTCCAGAACCCGTACCACGAGCGCTCGTCCACCTGACGCTTGTAGAACTCGAGCATGTCATCGAGCTTCTTCTCTATGCCGGCGGTGAGAGGATTGGAGAGGTCAGGCAGGCCCCAATACGTGCCGAAGGCGCTTACGGAGCTGAAATACTCCGGGGTGCAGCTGTACTGTACCGGCTTCTGGACCGCCTTGGCGACTGCGAGAAGCTCATCTCCGGACGGAATGCCGTCGAAAAGTCTGATTTCCAGAGTGGAACGATGGCCCACGCCGTAAGGGGACTCCCAGCCTTCCTTGAAATCCTCATAATTGATCTTGAGGTCATGTCCGACCGTATCATAGTGGCGCATGTCCATCGCCTCCCCGTCGGGAGCCCACAGCCAAGCAGTAAGATGTCCCGTGTCCTCTCCGGCCTTGTCCACGTAGAGGGCCGAAGGGCAGCTCTGCCAGAAGTCCTTGACCCCGACGAAAACGCTGCCGCCGGTATCTCCGAGCAGAGCGCCGCCGAGTGAACGGCCGCCGTCCGTGACATGCACCCATGAGCTCTTGTCAGTAGTGCGCTTGTCTATCGCAAAGCCGTTGGGCCCGGACTGCACAAGACGCATGTCGCCCCATACCGGGCAGGTGAGCAGGGCGCTGCGCTCCCTCTCTGAGAGCTCCTCCAGAGACGGGAGCTTCTTGCCGCGAAGGTATTCGGCATAATTGTCCGAAAAGACCCTGCCGGCGGACGGACGATAGCCCGGAGCCAGACGCACCGGCTCGCACCAGAATCCCGCTCCGTCCCTGCCGTCTCCGGCGAACCTGACGTGCCGGTTGTGGGCTTCGTCCCGGAAAGGCACGTCGAACCTGACCCCGAGGCCCTTGATATAATCCTGCTTGCCATCACTGTCAAAGAGGAACGAGTGCGTGAGGCTGATGGTAGGCATGTCCTTGTACATCACGCAGAAGAGTTTGAACGGCAGCCACTCGCGACTCCCGGAAAGGGACTTGTGGCGGCCTTCGATTCTGACCACCGAGCGGAGCGGACTGTTCTGCAAGATGGTTACGGAAGATACCTCCCCTTCGAAATCTTCATATTCTACGCTCCTCCCGTCACGGCTTTCCAATATGGCCACAAGGCTCGCGCCCAACACCACTGTGCCCTCGCCGATCTTCATGTCCCGGATAAAGCTTCCGCCCGATGCTGGGAAAAGACAGGACATCGCGCCCGTGTTCACCATGACGCCCTCGGCAGTCTGCCAAGCAAGTCCGGCGGCGATGTCGGAAGATGCCGCAGCGCGACGTTTTTTTACGGCCGGAGCAACCCTGAGCGTGAGCGAGTCCATCCCCGGCTCCGAGACGGCGGCAAGCCCGAGCCACTTCAGAGAGCCGTCAGGCCAATAGGCCAGAGGCCAGGAGGAAACGGGAACGGAGACCCCTGCGGAGGTAAGCTCGAACACGGCATCCGGCCGCACGGCCCCCTTCTCGAAAGGCACTCCCCAGGAACTTCCCTGACGCACGGCGGCATCGCGCCCCCTCAGATTCACAAGCTCAATCCGCTCTGCGGACAGATTGCAGAGTGGCAGCAGCAAGACAAAAAACGTCAAAATCGATTTCTTCATATAGATTGTCATTGTTTTTTTCGGTGTATCGCAAATATAGCCACGTGGCTTGATATTTGCAACACCGGCACTTCGTGCAAGTTATTACCCGCATAGCGACAATGATACTGCCCATCCTGCTCTGCACGCAGATGCAGGCCCAGACGGAGCGGAACGACGTTTTCACCCCGATAAGCAAGTATATCATCAAAGGCGACGCCGACTGTCTTTCCGCGTGGTTCGACGACAATCTCGAAATCTGCGTAGCGTCCCGGGAAAGCAATGCGAGCAAGGCCCAGGCCAGACAGATTCTCAAGACGTTCTTCGAGTCCTACACCCCCCGCTCGTTCGGCATCACCCACACGGCGGAAAGGGAGAACATGAAATACGCCCTCGGCAACCTCAGTGCGGGAGGAGAGACTTTCTCGGTCACGATTTTCGTAAGCGCCAAGAGCGACGGATACAAGATCCAACAGATAAAAATAGAGCGCCTGTAAGACACAGACGCTCTATATTGTTTTCAGCCCAAATGACTTAGAAGCTTCTTACACCCTCTGGCCGTAGGAGCGGTCGGTGGTGTTGACCGTGATCTTCTCGCCGGTCTCGATGAAGAGAGGCACCATGATCTTGGCGCCCGTCTCGAGGGTCACCTCCTTGAGCGCGGAAGTCGAAGCGGTGTTGCCCTTGACGGCAGGCTCCGAATAGGTCACCTCGAGGGTCACGTAAGTCGGCAGCTCGCAGGTGAGGCACTTCTCCTCGCCCACCACGAACATCATCTCCACGTGCTGCCCCTCCTTCATGAGGTCCGCGTTCTCCACGACATCCTTAGGGAGCAGAATCTGCTCGTAGGTCTCCTCATGCATAAAGTTGAATCCGTCCTCCTCGGCATAGAGGAACTGGTACGGACGGCGCTCCACGTCGATGGTCTCAATCTTGGCTCCGGCGGTGAAGGTGTTTTCGAGAATACGTCCGTTCTCAAGATTGCGAAGCTTGGTCTTCACGAAAGCGGGACCCTTGCCCGGTTTCACATGCTGAAACCATACGATCTGGCAAGGCTTGTCGTTGAACTTGAGATAAAGGCCGTTTTTAAAATCAGCTGTTGTTGCCATAAATTTATTGTAATATTGTTTCTGTTTCGCATATTCTGCGGCAATCCTCACAACGCCTGAAGGGGAAACCATGTAGCGGACCGCGCGGCAAATTTAGTCAAATGCCGCAATTATTGCAAATTTTCCGCAGCTCCGGCCACATCCTCAAGCAGCCATTTGGGAGTCGAGGTCGCTCCGCACACCCCGATGCTTCCGGCGCCCTCCAGATACTCCCTCCTGAGTTCGGACGGCGCTCCGATATGGAACGAACGCGGGTTGACGCTGCGGCACAGGTCGAAGAGCACCTTGCCGTTGGAGCTGGCCCGGCCGGAAACGAAGAGAATCACATCGTGCCGGGCAGCGAAGCCGACAAGCTCCCTATGGCGGGAAGCCACCTGCGAACATATCGTGTCGTGCACGCTGAGCCTCGCGCCGCCCGTCATCCTCGAAGAGAGAATCTCCGAAGAGCGGCGGTAATCCGAAGGGCTCATCGTGGTCTGGGAGAACAGTTCGATATCGTTCCCGGGGCGGATGACCCCTTCCGAAATCAGGCCGTCGAGCCTGCCCGGATCCTGAAAGACGACGACATCCCCTCCGACCTGCCCCACGAGTCCGAGCACTTCCGGATGTCCTGCCTTGCCGAAAAGCAGCAGCTGCCCGCCGGCGGCGTGGACGGACGAATACGCCTCCCGAATCATCTTCTGGAGCCTCAACACGACAGGACAGGTGCAGTCTATCAGGCTCACCCCCATACGCTTCGCCTCGTCATACACGGCCGGAGGCACTCCGTGCGCACGAATCAGCAGCGGCACTCCGGACGGGCGCGGGGGCATGTCGGAAACGCTGTCCACCGTCTTGAGGCCGAGGGCGTGGAGCCGGGAGAGTTCCTCCTCATTGTGGACTATCTCCCCGAGCGAGAAGAGCGGAGAGCCGTTGTCGCGCAGATACGCCTCCGCCGTGCCGATGGCCCGTATCACGCCTCCGCAAAAGCCGGAGTGGGGGTCAATCTCAATCCTGGTCATATATGGTGAATCTCCCCCTTATGAGCCCCTCGACCCATATCAGTTCATCCTCCAGAGTCATCTCGGAGTTGTCGAGTTCGAATGAATCGTCCGCCCGCCGCAGAGGCGACACCTCGCGGTGCGAGTCAATATAGTCCCGCTCCTGAAGATTCCGCAGCACGGAGTCGAAATCCGGCTTCTGCCCCTTCGCCTTGAGTTCCTCAAAGCGCCTTTGGGCCCGCACCTGGGGCGTCGCGGTCATGAATATCTTGAGCTGCGCCTGCGGGAACACGGTCGTCCCTATGTCCCTGCCGTCCATCACGATGCGCCCGCCGGCGGCAAAAGAATGCAGGCGGGAATCCACATACTCGCGCACGCACTGCTCGGCAGCGACGGGACTCACCTGCGAGGAGACTTTCATGGATCTTATCTCGTTCTCGATGCATCTGCCCCCCATGTATGTGCCGCCCTCTCCGAAATGGATGTCCAAGCCGTCCAGCGCCCCCCGGAGGGAGGCGGAGAGAAGATTGTCTTCAGAGATAAGCCCCGACTCCTGTGCGAACAGGGTGACTCCCCTGTACATGGCTCCGGAGTCCAGATATTGGAAAGCGAACCTTCTCGCGACCGACCTCGCGAACGTGCTCTTGCCCGTGGAGGAGTAGCCGTCCACCGCTATGATTATGTCCGGTACTTTCATGTCTTTTATAAGCTACCCTCACGGACTGCGGCTTCGTGTTCGTCGAGGGCGCGCTGCACTGAAACGGAGCGCTTGAGTACGAATCCGGAGCCGAGATATTTCGTGCGCACGTCTTCATCGGAGGCGAGCTGCTGCGGGGTGCCCTCCTGAAGGATGGTGCCCTCATAGAGCAGGTAGGCCCTGTCCGTGATGGCGAGCGTCTCGCCCACGTTGTGGTCGGTGATGATGACCCCGATGTTCCGGTATTTCAGCTTCGCTATTATATACTGGATGTCCTCCACCGCGATAGGGTCCACTCCGGCGAAAGGCTCGTCAAGAAGTATGAACTTGGGGTCAATGGCCAGGGCGCGGGCGATCTCGCAGCGGCGGCGCTCTCCGCCCGAAAGCTGTATTCCCAGAGATTTGCGCACCTTGGAGAGGTTGAACTCGTCGATGAGGGCCTCCGTTCTCTCGATCCGCTCCGCCTTGGGAATCCCCTTCATCTCCATCACGGATATGATATTGTCTTCGACGGACATCTTGCGGAAGACCGAAGCGTCCTGCGGCAGATAGCCGACGCCCTTCTGCGCCCGCCTGTACATCGGGTATCCGGTGATTTCCTCATCATCCAGGAACACCTTGCCCCCGTTCGGGACAATCTGCCCGGTAATCATATAGAAACTCGTGGTCTTTCCGGCGCCGTTCGGCCCGAGGAAGCCTACGATCTCCCCCTGATTGACCTCCATGGACACGCCCTTGACAACGGTCCTGAGTCCATATTTCTTTACTAGATTCTCACAACGCAGCTTCATATCCTATCACTTGACATCCAGAGAGAGGTCCGTCACGAGGTTCCTGACTTCTTCATTCTTTCCCATCAGGTCCTCGGCCTTCTCCGCAGGCATATATTTCACATCTTCTTTCTGCTCCTCGGGCAGCACGGACGGAGCGAGCCTGATGGCGGCGCTGCCTGCCAGAGAGCAGTATTTCTTCTCCAGTTCACGGAGTATCTTCTCCTCTATCCAGCGCTTCTGGGCCTCGTTGGTGAGAGTGAATTCCACTGTCTTGCGGCCTTCCTCTTCGGAAATTTTCAGCGTGGACTTGGATAGCGTGCTCGCGAGGCGCGGCCTGTCGGAGTACGCTGCGGCAAGCTCCTCCCATTTGCTCCGCAGGAGATCGTCTTCCGGGAGAGCCTCCTGCTGCGTTTTCTCCTCCACGGCTTTGGCCTGCGGTTCTTCCCCGCCGCTGACAAGGGAGGTGAACGAGAGGCTGGAGGCCGATTTCGCCGGACGCGGGCGAGATTCCGCGGAATCGGCGGCAGCGGGAGCTGCCGCTGCCTGAACGGACGGGGCCGGCGGAGCTTGAACTGCGGACGGAGCCGGAGCCGCCGGCGGGACCTGGCGGGTTTCAGGCGAAGGCTGCGCCGCCACTGCGGGAGCCGGAGCAAAAGCCGGGGCCGGCGGAGCCGCATTGAGAAACGAGAGCCTCATGAGGGCGAATTCTATATGCAGCCTCTGATTGGTGGAAGCCCTGTAGCCGGCATCGCACTGGGTGGTGACGCCGAGCGCATCGTAGATGAACTTCACGGAGCAGCGCGCGGCCTGGGCGGCGTAACGTTTCTTGAGGGAGTCCGGAAAATCGAGCAGACCCTCCAGCCCTCCCGTACGGCTCACGAGCAGATTCCGGAAATGGGAGCTCAAGGCCGCGATGAAATGCTGGGCGTTGAAGCCCTTGGAAAGCACCTCGTCGAATATCAGCAGCGCCGCGGCATAGTCCCCGGAAAGGAACGCATCCACCAGACGGAAAGAATACTCGTGGTCGAGGACGTTGAGATTGCGCATCACCTCCCCGCACTTGATGTCGGTGCCGCAGAAGGCCACGGTCTGATCGAAGATCGTCAGCGCGTCGCGCATCGCGCCGTCGGCCTTGTGGGCTATGATATGCAGGGACTCGTCGTCTATCGTGATCCCCTCCTTGCCGGCTATGTCCTTTAGATTGCGGACGATGTCGGGAACGCTTATACGGTTGAAGTCATAAGTCTGGCAGCGGCTGAGAATCGTCGGGATGATCTTGTGCTTCTCGGTGGTCGCCAAGATGAAGATGGCGTGTGCGGGAGGCTCTTCAAGCGTCTTGAGGAAGGCGTTGAAGGCCGCCTGGCTCAGCATATGGACCTCATCTATGATATAGACGGAGTATTTCCCGACCTGCGGCGGAATCTGCACCTGATCCATCAGCGACTTGATGTCCTCCACTCCATTGTTGGACGCGGCGTCAAGTTCATGTATGCAGAATGAGCGCCCTTCCTGAAATGAACGGCAGGAGTCACACACCCCGCAAGGGTCCATGTCCTCTCCGGGGTTGGAGCAGTTGATGGTCTTGGCGAAGATGCGGGCGGCAGTGGTCTTGCCCACGCCCCTCGGGCCGCAGAACAGATATGCGTGCGCCAGCTGCCCCCTGCGGATGGAGTTCTTGAGCGTACGCGCGATATTGTCCTGACCGATAAGCGATTCGAAGTTGTCGGGCCTGTATTTTCGTGCTGATACGATATAATCTGACATAGATGGCAAAATTAGTAAAATTGCGCCGCCGTTGCAAACGGCTCCTCCGAGATTATTTCTTCCTGATGAGAGAGAGCCCGTCGCGGAGGGGCACCATCACGACCTCGACGCGGGGGTCGGCGGCGACCCTTTCGTTGAACTCCAGGAGCGAACGCGTCTGCGCATCGGAGGAAAGGTGTTCGGCATACAGCTTGCCGTCCCACAGCACGTCATCCGCCACGATGAGGCCGCCAGGGCGAAGAAGCGGGAGTACAAGTTCGTAGTATTCAAGGTATTGACGTTTGTTCGCATCGATAAAGGCGAAATCATATTCCCCACTGAGAGTTTTCAGCGTCCGCACCGCGTCGCCAAGATGCAGGCTTATCTTGTCCGAAACGCCGGCACGCTCCCAGCCTTCACGCATCAGATCCTCAAGTTCGTCGTTGATTTCAAGCGCATCAACATGCCCGCCTTCGCCCAGACCGAGGGCCAGACACACGCTCGAATAGCCCGTGAAAGAGCCTATCTCCAGCACGCGGGACGCGCCGCTAAGCTCCACCAGCATCTTCAGAAGCTCCCCCTGCACCGGGCCGGAGAGCATCCGGGGATAATTTGTCCTGACATTGGTCTGCTTCTCTATCCAGAGCAGGGCCTCGGAAGGCAGGGTGCTATGTCTCCTGATATATCGGTCCAGTGCTGACTCCATTTCTTTTGTTGAACTTTTTTATCTCGCGCTCCGTAAACTCCCTGTCCCGGGAACCGTCATAGCGGGCCTCCTTGAAATAGTAGAGCTCGTGAGTGTCGGCGGATATAAGCATCTTGTAGCACCTGCTGTCGAAAGAAATGACCGTCGGCGCTATGCAGATTCCGACAAGGGCCCCCTTCTCCCCCGAGAGATACTTCTCATCGACGAGATCCGGATCGTTGAGGTATATCTTCTTGCCGGAGAACTTCCTGGAATTGTACCACTTCAGTCCGGAATAGGCGGCATTGTCGGAAACCATCGCGTCTTCGACGAAGGCCTGGAGAATATCGATGAACGCTCCCATGAACATCAGCTCCTTCCCGTTCGGCTCATCGACGCAGGCGATCGGGATGCGGACAAGCTCAAAAGGCTTTTTGAGATTGTCCTTGTCGTCCTCCGCCCCACCCTTGGTCAGACGCAGGAACACCACCCCCTCGTCCGAGACGATGTTGAGAAAATACAGGGAACTGTCCGCCACAAGAGCGTCATACTCGGCATAAGTACAGAACTCATAGGGAGATATGCGCCAACGGGACGTTATCTCCCTCTGAAGGGACAGCTCCAGAAACGAGACCCCGCCCGTGACGACCTTGATGGTCCTGGTCGGGAAGTCCGCCAGCCTGGCCTTGCGGGTGTAGAGCCTGCCCTGAGCCGCAGCGCCGGCGCAGAAGACAAGCGCGCAGAGGACGGGCAGCAGAAAAATCTTCAGAAAACGCTTCATTCTACAGATTCACATAATCGCGGACGTTCCGGGCGGAAATCTCATCGTCTCCGAGTATGAGCAGACGGTCCACGACGTTGTCAAGCTCCCTTATATTGCCCGGCCAGCTCTTGTTGACGAGAAGCTCCACCGCCTCCGGAGAGAAGCTCCTCGCCTTGAGGCCATCGGTGTATTTTTCAAGAAAATGCTGAATCAGCATCGGGATGTCGTCCTTCCGCTCGTCGAGGGACGGGACTCTGAAGAGTATGACGCTCAGCCGGTGATAGAGGTCTTCGCGGAAGTTGCCCTCGGCAATCTCCTTCTGAAGATCCTTGTTGGTCGCGGCTATCACGCGGACATCCACTTCGATGTCCTTGTCCGACCCGACTCTGGAGAGTTTGCGCTCCTGCAGCACGCGGAGGACCTTGGCCTGCGCGGCGAGGCTCATGTCCCCGATCTCGTCGAGGAAGAGCGTGCCGCCGTCGGCCTGCTCGAACTTGCCCTTGTGCTGCTTTATGGCGGAGGTGAAAGACCCCTTCTCGTGCCCGAAGAGTTCGCTCTCGATAAGTTCACCCGGGATGGCGGCGCAATTCACCTCGACAAAAGGCATCGCGCTGCGGCGGCTCTGCTGATGGAGGTTGCGCGCCACGAGCTCCTTGCCCGAACCGTTCGGCCCCGTAATCAGCACGCGGGCGGATGTCGGAGCGACTTTTTCTATCATCTCCCTGATGCGCCGCATGGGTTCGGAGTCACCTATCATGTCCGCGCCATAGACCTTCTTTTTCAGGACTTTGTTCTGAGTGGCCAGAGTCTGCCGCTCGGAGGCGTTCTTGACGGTGATGAGGATGCGGTTGAGGTCAAGCGGCTTCTGGACGAAGTCGAAAGCCCCCTTCTTGATGCACTCCACGGCAGTGTCGATGTCTCCGTGGCCGGATATCATCACCACGGCCGAGTCCACCCCCATCTCCACAAGTTTGTCCAGCACCTCGATGCCGTCCATGCCGGGCATCTTGATGTCGCAGAATATCACGTCGAACTTTTCCTTTTCGACCTTGCGTATGGCGTCGAGCCCGTCCTCGGCGGTGTCGGCCTCATAGCCTTCATCGCTGAGTATTTCTTTGAGAGAATTGCGGATAGCTCTCTCATCATCCACTATAAGTACCTTCATAACAATTGCTTTAACCTATCTCGGCCCCGTTGGCGAGAACTTCCTGCGGAGTGATGAAACGCATCTTCCCGTCACCCTGACGGGCCATCAAAATCATCCCCTTGCTCTCTATACCCTTGATGGTGCGCGGCTTGAGATTGGCAAGAATGCATATCTGCCTGCCTGTCATATCCTCCGGGGCGTACTGCTCCGCTATGCCGGACACGATCACGCGACGGTCGATGCCGGTGTCGATGGTGAGCTTGAGGAGCTTGTCGGTCTTAGGCACCCTCTCCGCCTCAAGCACCGTCGCCGTGCGGATGTCCATCTTGTCGAAATCCTCAAAAGAGCATTCGGCCTTCTGAGGAGCGACCTGTTTTGCCGCCTCGGCCTTCGCGGCGGCCTCCCTCTCGGAGCGGATCCGGTCCAGCCGTGCAAGCTGCGCGTCTATCGGCTCGTCGTCAATCTTGGCGAAGAGCAGCTCCGCCTCCCCTATCTTGTGACCGGCCGGCAGAATCTGAGGGCGGCCGAGAATCTCCCAGTCGAGCCTCAGCTTCCCCCCATCAGCGGCGGCGCTCCCTTCGAATACGGTATGCAGGGCCGCGCCATCGCGCTCCGGGCGATGATCGGAGCCCGCATCCAGACACACCCCGAGCATCCCGCGCAGCCTCTCGGCGGCGAACGGAGTGAACGGCTCGAAGGCGATGGACAGATCCGCGCAGATCTGCAGGGAGATGTTGAGGATGGTGGCGGTACGGTCAAGATCCGTCTTGGCCTCCTTCCACGGCTCCGTATCGGAGATGTACTTGTTGCCCAGACGCGCTATCGACATCGCGTCCTTGAGGGCCTCGCGGAAATGGTAATCCTCCAGGTTCTTCTCCATGGAAACCTTGAGAGCGGGAATCTGGGAAAGCACCTCCTTGTCCACTTCGCGAAGAGAGCCGCACGGCGGCACCTTGCCGGAGAAATACTTGTGGGTCAAGACCATGGCACGGTTGACGAAATTACCGAAGACGGCCACCAGCTCGCTGTTGTTGCGCTGCTGGAAATCCTTCCAGCTGAAGTCGTTGTCCTTGGTCTCCGGAGCGTTGGCGGTGAGCACGTAGCGGAGCACGTCCTCCTTGCCGGGGAAATCCCGCAGATACTCATGCGCCCAGACGGCCCAGTTGCGGGACGTGGAAATCTTGTCCCCCTCAAGGTTGAGGAATTCATTGGCCGGCACGTTCTCCGGGAGAATATAACCGTCCCCGTAGGCCTTGAGCATGGACGGGAACACGATGCAGTGGAAGACGATGTTGTCCTTGCCGATGAAATGCACCAGTTTGGTGTCCTGCGACTTCCACCACTTCTCCCAACTGTCCGGAAGCAGTTCCTGAGTGTTGGAGATGTAGCCTATCGGCGCATCGAACCATACGTACAGCACCTTGCCCCCGGCCTCCGGAAGCGGCACCGGCACGCCCCAGTCCAGATCGCGCGTCACCGCACGTGGCTGAAGCCCGCCGTCCAGCCAGCTCTTGACCTGGCCATAGACGTTGCTGCGCCATTCCTTGTGGCCGTCAAGTATCCACTCCCGCAGCCACTGCTCGTAATCCTGAAGAGGGAGGTACCAGTGGGTCGTCTTCTTTTTGACCGGGACGGCTCCGCTGAGCTTGCTCTTGGGGTTGATCAGCTCCTCCGGGCTGAGCGTACTCCCGCACTTCTCGCACTGGTCGCCATAAGCCCCCTCGGCTCCGCACTTCGGGCAGGTGCCGACGATGTAGCGGTCGGCGAGAAAGGCCTTGGCCTCGGGATCATAGTACTGTTCGCTCTCGCGGGTGACAAACTTGCCCTCCTTCTGCAACTTGAGGAAGAACTCCGAGGCGTTCTTCTCATGCACCTTGGAAGTGGTGCGGCCATAGATGTCGAAGTTGATGCCGAGCCCGGCGAAGGAATCCTTGATGATGCCGTTGTACTTGTCCACGATATCCTGCGGGGAACATCCCTGTTGACGGGCCTTTATGGTAATCGGCACGCCGTGCTCGTCCGATCCGCAGACATACAGCACGTCCCTTCCCCTCATCCTGAGATATCGCACGTAAATGTCCGCCGGCACGTAAACTCCGGCGAGATGACCTATATGCACCGGGCCGTTGGCATACGGCAGGGCGCAGGTGACAAGTGTCCTCTTGAAATTCTTTTCCATATATATAAATTACTTTTCTCTTCCAATTTTTCTCTTTATCCGCAGTTGCGCGTCCCTGAGCCGCTTCATCTCCGTCAGCAGAGCAAGCTGGGCCTGCTCGGGAGCATCGGGGAGAGATTTGCGTATGCTGTTGACCCTGTCCTGGATGCGGCGCTCCGCATACAGCATGATGGTCTTCGGCAGCTGGCCCACAAGCCACGACGGCACGGTCGTCATCGCATCCCTGAGAGCACTGACTGAAAGAGCGTACTTCTCGGAGGACAGGGCGGCGACCACGGCGGCCAGACGGCGGTCCTGCGAATCCAGCAGGGTCTTCACCATCACGTCCTGCGGGAGTCCCCGGTCGTAGAGATCCATGTAGGCGTCATATACGGCCGAATAGACACTGTTTGCCATTTTCGTGCCGTCACTCTCAAGAGCGTCGCGGATAAAGTCGCAGACGGTCGGCTTGCAGGACTCGTCTCCGCCGTAATACTCTGAATCACTTTCAAAATCAAGTTCGTCGCGGCCATGCGTGAGAAGAAAATACAGCAAGTCCTTCTCCGCCGGCGCAAGCGTCCTGTTCTCTTCGTCCCAGACCTGCTCCCGCCCGCTCCGCCCGGACGGGAGAGTGACGTCGGGGTTCCCCGATTCTTCCCGTGCCTTCTCGCGCGAGGCCTCCCGGCTCTTATCCTCCAACATCCTGCGCCTTGTCAGCGCTATGCGGTCGAAGAGTATGGAAGACTCCACCCCGAACCTGTCCGCCGTCGCCGCGACATAGGTCGAACGCTTCACCGGATCCGGTATGGCTGCGATGGTGTCGGCGACATCATTGATGAGATTGGCCTTCTTGAGCGGGTCTCCGGCGGCCTCCTTGAGCAGAAGCTCGGACTTGAAGGAGATGAAATCCTGCCGGGAGGAATCCATGAAGGAGCGCACCTGCTCCAGAGTGCGGGTGCGGCAGAACGAATCCGGGTCATCCCCGTCCGGAAGCAGGATCACCTTGACGTTCATTCCTTCCGAGAGCACCATGGTGATGCCGCGCAGAGCCGCATGTATGCCGGCCGAATCGCCGTCATACATTATGGTCACGTTCTCCGTGAACTTGTGTATCAGGCGAATCTGCTCGACGGTAAGAGAAGTGCCGCAGGAAGCCACCACGTTGCGGATTCCCGTCTGGTGCATCATCACCATGTCGATATTGCCCTCCACCAGCACACACTCGTCGAGGCGGGAAATCTCGGCCTTGGCGAAAAATATTCCGAGAAGATTGCGGCTCTTTATGTAAATCTCGGTCTCCGGGGAGTTGACGTATTTGGCCGGATTGTCAGAGCGCAGAGTGCGTCCGCTGAACGCGATGACCCGCCCGCTCACCGAGTGCACGGGGAACATCACCCTCTCGCGGAACTTGTCTGAGACGCTTCCGTCCTCGTGCTGCACGGCAAGTCCTGCGGCAAGCAGATATTCCATCTTGTAGCCGGAGGCGAGCGCCGCGTCCAGAAGGGCCGTCTTCCCGGAAGGCGCCCAGCCGAGACCGAACTTGCTCACGGTCTCCTGCTCAAGCCCCCGCTGACGGAAGTACGCCCGTCCCAGCGAGCGGCCCTCGTCCGTGTCCAGTTGGGACGTGAAGAACTTCCGGGCGAAGTCGGAGACCAGAAGCAGGCTCTCGCTGCGCTGACGTCTCGCGATTTCTTCCGCGCTCTCCTCCTCTTCCCTTATCTCGATATGATATTTCCCGGCAAGATAGCGGAGCGCGTCCACGTAGGAGCAATGCTCCTCCTCCATCACGAAGCCCACCGCCGTGCCGGACTTGCCGCAGCCGAAGCACTTGTAGATGCCCTTGGACGGGGACACGTAGAAGGAGGGGGTCTTCTCGTTGTGGAACGGACAGCATGCCACATAGTTCGCCCCGCGGCGCTTGAGCGTCACATAATCCCCGACCACATCTTCTATCCTGGCCGTGTCCAGTATCAGAGTGACTGTCTCCTGAGGTATCACGAAGCTATCTCGCAAAGGAACTTTATCCGCACGAGGCGGATTTCGTTCTCATAATAATCCGCTCCGAGCGCCTCCATCGCGGCCTGGACATCATCCGACGTAGCGTCTTCCTTGAAATATCGGTATATGTCCTCGACTATGTCGGCGTCGAGGTTCTCCTCTATGTAATAATCAAGATTGAGCTTCATCCCGCTGGCCACTATCGCCTCTATCTCCCCGAGGAGCTCCTCCATGTCCATGTCCCTCGCGTCCGCTATGTCTTCGAGCGACATCCTGCGGTCTATGCTCTGGATGATGAAAGGCTTGTCGGCGGACTTGCTCGGAGAGGTCTTCACCACGAAATCGTCCGGCCGGACTATCTCGTTCTCCTCCACGTATCTCTTGATGAGGCGGATGAATTCTTCCCCGAACTTGTGGGCCTTGCCTTCGCCGACCCCCTGACAGTTCTTGAGCTCGTCGAAGGTCTCCGGATACAGAATCGACATATCCTCCAGAGAAGGGTCTCCGAAGATGATCCACGGCTGAAGCTTGAGCCTGCGCGAAAGGTCCTTGCGGAGATCCTTGAGCATCGAAAGCAGCACGGGGTCTCCTCCGCCGCCCGAACGCGCCGACGCGGAAGAAGTGTCCGCGTCATCATCGTCATCTTCGTCGGACTCGTTGCCGTCCGAGAACACCCTGTCCTCGACGAGCTCGATTTTCCAAGGATTCCGGGCGAACTCCCGTCCGAGATCCGTGGCGAAGATCAGCCCATAGGTCTCTATCTCCTTGCCCAGCAGCCGCGCAATCAGCCCCTGGTGAATCACGGCGCGCCAGAATTTCTCGGAATGCTCCGCTCCGGCCCCGAAGAACTTGAGTTCATCGTGTTTGTAGGACTTGATGAGCGCGTTCGAGACTCCGGCGAGGATGTTGGCGATGTGGTCGAATTTGAAACGCTCCGGGAGGGACACGATAAGGTCTATTACAAGCTTCATCTCGGCGCGGCCGTCGAAGGTCGGCTTCGGATGCACGCAATTGTCACAGCAGCCGCAGCCATCCTGCCCGTATTCCTCGCCGAAATAGTTGAGCAGCAGCTTCCTGCGGCACTGGCCGGATTCGGCGTAAGCGACCACTTCGGAGAGCAGCTGACGGTTTATCTCCTGCTCCGACACCGGCTTTCCCTGCATGAACTTCTCGAGTTTCTGCACGTCCTTGTAGCTGTAGTAGGCTATGCAGTTCCCCTCCTGCCCGTCGCGTCCGGCACGGCCGGTCTCCTGATAGTAGCTCTCTATGCTCTTCGGGATATCGTAGTGAATCACGAAACGCACGTCCGGCTTGTCTATCCCCATCCCGAAGGCTATCGTGGCCACTATCACGTCCACGTCCTCCATCAGGAAGCGGTCCTGGTTCTCGGCCCTCGTCTTGGCGTCGAGCCCGGCATGATACGGCAAGGCCTTGACTCCGTTGATGTTGAGCTGGGCGGCGAGTTCCTCGACCTTCTTGCGGCTCAGACAATATATGATTCCGGATTTGCCGGGATGCTGGCGGATGTACTTGATGATGTCCTTTTCCGGCTCGACCTTGTCCCGCACCTCATAGTAGAGGTTGGGCCTGTTGAACGAGGACTTGAACACGACTGCGTCCGGAATCCCGAGGTTCTTGAGAATATCGCTCTGCACCTTGGGGGTAGCCGTGGCGGTAAGCGCGATGATCGGCCTGCGGCCTATCTGGTCCACGAGGGAACGGATGCGCCTGTACTCGGGACGGAAGTCGTGCCCCCATTCCGAGATGCAGTGCGCCTCGTCCACCGCGTAGAAGGAAATCTTCACCTCGCGCAGCAGCGCCACGTTCTCCTCCTTGTTGAGAGACTCCGGGGCCACGTAGAGCAGCCTGGTCCTCCCGGAGAGCAGATCATTGCGGACAGTGTCCAGCTGCTGACGGGAGAGGGAAGAATTAAGGAAATGCGCGATGCTGTCCGACCCGGAGTCGAAGCCGCGCAGCAGATCGACCTGATTTTTCATCAGCGCAATCAACGGAGATATCACGATGGCCGTACCGTCCATCAGAATGGCCGGGAGCTGATAACAGAGAGACTTCCCCCCTCCGGTAGGCATGAGCACGAATGCATCACCCCCGCCGAGGAGATGACAGATAATCTTCTCCTGGTCACCCTTGAAAGAGTCGTAACCGAAAAACTCCTTGAGAGTCTTGTGAATCTGCGCTGAATCCGCCTTCATAGAAAATCAATCCAAAGTGTGTATGGCGAGTCCGGAACGGAGTTTCGGCTCGAACCAAGTGGTCTTCGGAGGCATGATCTTGCCGCTGTCGGCAATGTTGACCAGCTGCCGCATGGACACCGGATACAGGGCGAACGCGACCTTCATCTCGCCGCTGTCAACCCTGCGCGCCAGCTCTTCAAGCCCTCTGATTCCACCCACGAAATCTATCCTCTTGTCTGTACGCAAATCCTTGATGCCAAGCAATTTGTCGAGCACCAGACCCGATAGCACCGTTACATCCAGAACCCCGATGGGGTCGGAGTCATCGTAGCGTCCGCTCTTTGCGGTGAGCGAATACCACTCTCCGCCGAGATACATGGAGAAGTTGTGGAGTCCGCACGGATGATATGTCCGCGGCCCCTTGTTCTCCACCTCGAAATCCTCGGAGAGCCTGCGAAGGAACTCCTCCCCGCTCATCCCGCCGAGATCCCTGACCACACGGTTGTAGTCTATTATCCTGAGCTGGCTTTCCGGGAAGCACACGGCCATGAAGAAATTGTACTCCTCATCTCCGGTATGGTGCGGATTCTGCGCCCTCTTCTCCGCCCCCACGCGGGCCGCCGCAGCCGTGCGGTGATGTCCGTCGGCCACGTAGAACGCATCTATCTCCTTCGAGAATATCTCCGTGATACGCTCGACGGTCCCCTCATCGGAGATTACCCAGAACTCGTGCCCGAAACCGTTCTCATCGGTGAAGCTGTACTCCGACGGGGCCGCCACGGCCTTCCCGACGATATCGGAAAGCTCCGCATTGTCCTTGTAGGAGAAGAACACCGGTTCTATGTTGGCGTTCTGGATGCGCACATGCACCATCCTGTCGTCCTCCTTGTCCTTGCGGGTCAGCTCGTGCTTCTTGATGACTCCGGAGCTGTAGTCGTCGGTGTGGGCGCAAAGCACCAGCCCGTACTGAGTGCGCCCGTCCATCGTCTGCGCATAGACATAGTAGCATGGTTTGGAGTCCCTTACGAGCCAGCCCTTCTCCCGCCACTTGCGGAAGTTCCTGACCGCCTCGTCATAGACGCGGGGGTCATGATCCGGGAGGATCGGGTCGAAATCTATCTCCGGCTTGGTGATGTGAAGCAGAGACTTCTCCCCGGCCATCTTGAAGGCTTCCTGAGAGTTCAACACGTCATAAGGCGGAGCCGCCACCTGAGTGACGATCTCTTTTGGCGGACGCAATGCCGCGAAAGGTTTTACGCGTACCATAGGCTTATTTGTTCAGCTGAAACTTGCGGACCCCGTCCCTGAAGAAGGAGACGATCTGCCTTGCGGCGGCGAGTCCGGCGTTGACGTTGGCCTCGGAAGTCTGGGCGCCCATCTTCTTCGGAGTGGCGAAGACGCGCAGGCCGAACTTCTCCTTGAGAGATTCCAGGCTGTCCGGAGCCACGTCGGTGACATATTTGAGATCGGGGCGCTCCTCAAGAGCCCTCTCCAGACCGGCTTCGTCGATGACCTCCTTGCGGGCGGTGTTGACCAGCGTGGCGCCCTTAGGCATACTGCTGATGAGCTCATATCCGATGGAGCCCACGGTCTGAGGAGTGGCGGGGATATGCACGCTGACATAGTCGCAGCTCTTGTAGAGATCTTCGAGGCTTGCCACGGGCTCAGCCCCTCCGGCGGCAATCTGCTCCGGGGTGAGGAACGGATCCAGAGCCTTCACCTTCATCCCGAGCGCCGCGCCCTTGGCGGCCACGAGCCTGCCGACATTGCCGAAAGCCTGGATGCCGAGAGTCTTGCCCTGTATTTCAGAACCCGTCGCCGGGGTGAACTGCGTACGGGCCATGAATATCATCATCGCGACGGCGAGTTCCGCCACGGCGTTGGAGTTCTGCCCCGGAGTGTTCATCGCCACGACTCCCGCCGCCGTGCAGGCGGCAAGGTCGAGATTGTCATAGCCGGCTCCGGCACGGACCACGATCTTGAGCCTCGGCGCGGCCCCGATCACTTCGGCGCTCACCTTGTCGGAGCGCACGATCAGTGCATCCGCATCGCCGACAGCGGCGATAAGTTCCTGCTGTTCGGAATATTTCTCAAGCACGGCAAGTTCATATCCGGCCTCTTCGACTATCTGCCTGATGAGCGCCACAGCTGCTGCGGCAAAAGGCTTCTGGGTAGCAAGGAGAACTTTCATGGCTATTTGTGCAGAGTTTCAAATTCTTTCATGCAAGAGGTCAGAGCCTCGACATCCTCCAGAGTGCAGGCGTTGTAGATGGACGCGCGGAACCCTCCCACGGAGCGGTGGCCCTTTATGCCCACTATGTCCTGTGACTTGGAGAATTCGAGGAACTCGTCCTGGAGGGACTCATAGCCCGGAGCCATGACGAAGCAGACGTTCATTATCGAACGGTCTTCTCTGGCGGCGGTGCCGGTGAAGAGAGCATTGCGGTCAATCTCGGCGTAGAGAGCCTCCGCCTTCTTGACGTCGAGCTCGTGGATGGCGTCGATGCCGCCGACGCTCTTGAGCCACTTGAGAGTCTCGTTCATCACAAAAATCGAGAATACCGGAGGCGTATTGAACATCGACTTCTTGTCGATGTGGACGCGGTAATCAAGCATCGTAGGGATGTAGCGGCTGACCTTCCCGAGGGAATCCTTGCGGATGATGGCGAAAGCGACTCCGGCAGGGCCGGCATTCTTCTGGGCTCCGCCGTAGATGAGGGCGTATTTGCTCACGTCCACCCTGCGGGTGAGGATGTCGGAGGACATGTCGGCGATCAGAGGGACAGGGCAGTCGATGTCCTCGCGGATCTCCGTGCCGTAAATCGTGTTGTTGGTGGTGATATGGAAATAATCCAGATCCGTCGGAATCTCATATCCCTTCGGGACATAAGAGTAATTCTTGTCGGCGGAGCAGGCCACGGCCACTGCGTTTCCGAGACCCTGGGCCTCCTTGAGAGCCTTGTGCGCCCACACTCCGGTGTCGAGATATCCGGCCTTGTGTTCGAGATAGTTCATCGCCACGTAGAGAAACTCCATGCTGGCTCCGCCGCCGAGGAAGACGACCTCGTGGGTGTCCGGGATGCCCAGAATCTCCCTCCACAGAGACCGGCATTCATCCATCGTCTCCTCCCAGCCCTTGGTGCGGTGGGAGATGGAAATCAGAGAGACCCCCGTGCCCTTGAAATCCTTGAGGGCTTCGATGGCATTGTCAATGGCCACCTGCGGGAGCAGGCAAGGCCCGGCGTTGAAAATATGTAATTTTCCCATAGCGATATTAGTTTTTAATGTTCATCAAAGATATCCATTTTTTTTAATCTTTCGCAATAGTCCCCCATACGGGCGGAGCGGACGAAAATCTCCATCGAGCATACTTCGGCAAAGGACTGGTTCCGCTGCGGGAATTCCATGTCCTTGACCATCTTCATCACGGACGGAAGAGCGGAGTAGGCGAATTTGAGATACCGCCACTCGCCGGCGATCTTCTCCCTGAGCGGAGCTGCGGCGAGAGCCTCGGCCGCAGAGGTCTTGTAGGCCCGGATGAGTCCCGGGATGCCGAGCTTGATGCCGCCGAAATATCTCACCACGACCACCAGCACGTCGCTGAGCCCGGCGGAATCTATCTGCCCCAGAATGGGCCTCCCGGCCGAACCGGACGGCTCCCCGTCGTCGTTGGAGCGCCACAGCAGCCCGTCCTTGCCGATGCGGTAGGCGAAGCAGTGATGCCGCGCGTCGTGATATTCTTTCTTGAGGGCCGCGACCTCCTGTTTGACCTGCTCCTCGCTCTCCACCGGGAAGGCGAAGGCGAGAAAACGGCTGCCGTTGTCCCGGAACAGTCCCCGGGACGGCTCCGCTATGCTCCTGTATGTATCATTTGCCGACACGACAAACCAAATTTAGCGATTATTTAGTATCTTCGCAATATGGTTTACAAATATAGAATCACCCTGCAGGGGATCAAGGGCTTTTACCGGGTGTATCTGGTCAACGGCGAGAACTCCCTCTACACTTTTCACAAACAGTTGCGCTCCTCTCTGGAGTTTCCGCGCGACCAGCCCATCCTCTTCAAGGCGTTGGACGAAGAAGGGCAGGTGGTGGCCAGATATGCTCTGGTGGACATCGGCTACGGAGCCGTCGACGCCGTGACCATCGCAGACACGATCAAGGCCGGAGTCAAAAGTTTTGTTTATTTCTACGACATCCAGGCCAGAAAGAGCGTCACGATCACCCTTGAAGGCGAAGAGCCGCAGGCCAAGGTTCTGATTCCGACCCTTATCGATTCCAAGGGCCCGGTTCCGCAGGAGTTCGACAACGGCTATGTGGCCTTTGAGGACCTCCCCGCCGAAAGACGCAAGCTCCCGGGAGAATCCTCCGAAGACGACGAGGACGATGAAGATGATGACGATGAAGACGATGAGGACGAGGACAAGGATGATGAAGAGATAATATACGAAGAAGAGGAGGCGTGAGGCCTCCTCTTCTATTTTTTGAACTTCATTCTTACTTATTTTTCGCTCGCGGCCGCGGCTGCCTTTCCGACCTTGTCAAGCTTGACGTCGAAGACAAGCGTAGAATAAGGAGGGATGGTGCCGGCTCCACGCTCTCCGTATCCGAGCGCGGAAGGGATGTAAAGCTTGACGTGTCCGCCCTCGCCTATGAGCTGAAGGCCCTCACGCCAGCCGGGAACCACTCCGGAGAGAGGGAAGCTGATGGCTTCGGCATCCTCGGCGACCTCGTCGAATACTGTGCCGTCGGCGAGAGTCCCCTTGTAGTGAACATACACGGTGTCCGCCTCGACAGGCTTGACGTCACTGCCGGCTTCGATGATTTCATACTGAAGACCTGACTCCGTCTGCTGCACTCCCGCCTTCTTGGCATTTTCCGCGAACCACTTCTCCTCCTTCTCCTTGTTGATAAGGGCAGTGTACTGAACCCTGTCCTCAAGATATGCGCTGAACACGGCGTTCATATCATTCGGATCATACTTGAACTGCTTGGTGAAATTCTCATCGTAAGGGCTTCCTTCAGACTTCATATAATCTTTTATGCCCGCGACGATTACGCTATAGTTCAAATCGTCACCGAAGTTGTAGTTCTTCATGAAGCTTCCGAAATTGATGCCGAGAAGATAGCTCACGGAATCCTTCTGAGCCTTGGACGGAAGATAATCCTTGGCCGTTTTGACGGCAGGAACCCCGTCCCCGCTTTTTGCGGCCGGTGCAGATCCGCTGCAGGCCACAACGGCACCGCCCAGCATGAGGGCGGCGAAAATTTTGTACATTTCCATATAAAAATACTAAAAAATTAAATTTCATCACAATTCCCAAGCCAGAGCCGAAGCTCCGAGTATGGCCGCGTCCGACTCTTTGAGCTGGGAGAACATTATCTTCACCTTGCCCTTCCATTGGGTCATCAGGTTGTCGTTCATCGCTGACAGCATCGGTTCGTAGAGGAATTCCTTCGCTCTCGCCAGACCGCCGAAGAGCACTATCGCCTCCGGAGAACTGAACGTCACGAAGTCGGCGAAACTGCGTCCGAGCAGGCGGCCGGTGTAGTCAAACACTCTGATTGCGAGGGCATCCCCCTCCCTGGCAGCATCATAGATGCTCTTGGAGCTGATATTGTCAATCTCCCGCAGCCGGGACGGTTCATCACCCGCGTCCAGCCATTCCCGCGCCGTGCGGGCCACTCCGACAGCGGAGCAGTAGGCCTCAAGGCAGCCGGTCTTGCCGCAGCCGCAGAGGCGGCCGTTGTGGCGGACGATATTGACATGTCCAAGCTCCCCGGCGTTGCCGTCGTGTCCATAGACGACCTTGCCGTCAATCACTATGCCGCTGCCAACTCCCGTACCGAGAGTTATCATGATGAAATCCTTCATCCCCCGCGCCACTCCGTAGGTCATCTCGCCCACCGCCGCCGCGTTGGCGTCATTGGTGAGCGACACCGGAATCCCTCCAAGGTAGCCGCTGAGCCCTTTGGCGAACTCCACCACGCGATTGGAAGCCCACTCGATATTGGCGGCATACGCTATCTGTCCCGTATAGTAATTGGCGTTGGGAGCGCCCACTCCGACACCCCGTATCTGCCCGTCCTTGCCGGAGCCCTTCACGCAGGCCCCGATGGCCTCCGCGAGAGCCTTGAGATATGCGTCCGCGTCATCGGCGAACACGTCCGTACGCATGACAGACTGCGCGAGCACCTCTCCACGGGCACTAACCACCCCGATCTTGGACGTCTGCCCGCCGACATCCACTCCGACTACGTATTGTTTGTCCATAAGCATCGGTTATACCGGGATGTCCTTGTTGACGTTCTTGCACCCGGCGAGGGCGTAGTAGAGGATGTAGCAGAGCATCGCTATCACGAGCCAGTAGCTGGACATATATCCGAGATTCTTCGCGATAACATCCTGAATCAGAGGCATTATGCCGCCGCCGACCACCATCATCATAAAGATGCCGGAAGCCTGTTCGGTGTATTTGCCGAGCCCTTCGGTGGAGAGGTTGAATATGCCGCCCCACATCACTGAAGTGCAGAGGCCGCAGAGCACGAGAAACAGTGCGCTCGCAGGCACCCGGAACATCTCGAAGCCGCCATCAGCGCTATATCCCGGCATGGAGACGGTGACCGTCTTCGGGATGAATATGGCCACGAGTATCAAGGCGATAGCCACCGAGCTCACGGCTATGATCTGGGTGCGGGTGCTTATCTTGCCGGAGATGGCGGAGCTGCACGCGCGGCCCACCATCATCAGCAGCCAGTAGACCGCTGCGATCGCGCCTCCGATTGCAGCGCCGTTGAGAAGGATGCCGGCTCCCTTGTCGGAAGCGTCGGAAAGGTAGAAATTGAGCTGTGCAGGGATACCTATCTCTATGCCCACATAGAAGAAAATGGCCACTATGCCGAGCACGCAATGACGGAACTTCCATGCGCTGTGCTCGAACTTGACATTCTTCCTCTCGGCGGCAGGCTCCGGTATGTTGACAAAGGAAATGATTATGAACGCTACGGCGAACACGGCCATCGCGATGAAGAGCAGAGGTGCGACGTCACCCATCTTGGTATCGCCGGTAACGGTGCCGATCAGCACTCCGACAAGCAGAGGGGTGAGCGTGCCGGTGAGGGAGTTGAGAGTCCCCCCGATCTGGATATACTGGTTGCCCTTGTTGCCGCCGCCGCCGAGGATGTTGAGCATCGGGTTGACGACGGTGTTGAGCATACATACGCAGAAGCCGCAGACAAACGCGCCGAGAAGATAGACGTAGATGGCCGCGCCGCCGCTGAAAGGAAGACTGGAAAGCCACTGGATGACGATTCCGAAGAATCCGACCGCGAGGGCGGCAAGGGTGGTTTTCTTATAGCCGATCCTGACGAGCATCCTGCCCGCAGGAATACCCATGAAGAGGTATGCCGCGAAATTCATCATGTTACCCATCATTCCGGCCCAGGAATAGCTGTGCTTCCAGATGTTGCCGAAAGGCGCCGCCATATTCGTGACGAACGATATCATCGCGAAGATGAAGCACATCGTCACTATGGCCACCATGTTCTTTTTCTTTTCCATATGTGTGCGTTTTAGTGTTATTCGAGCGACTTGAGATTCTCCCCGTTCATCAGAGCCTTGCCTTCCGGGGTCATCGCGTACTCGATGCGGGAAGCGTAGAACTTCTCCACCTTGCCGCGCACCATCTTGGCCGTGGTGTTGAGCATGCCGTTCTGCTCGGTGAACGGAGTGTCGGCGACTATGATGGCGGCGGGGAGCCACTTCTCCGGGAAGAGTCCCGCATGGCGTCCTCCGGCGCGATAAGAATCCACTTCTCCCTGAAGTATCTGAAGCTGGGCTTTCCTTCCCTCAAGACTCTGAGCATCAAGCCCCTGCCTCTGCACGGCATCGGCGAGAGCAGGCTTGTTCGGCACGACTATCACGACGGTGTACGGACTCTGGTTATTATAAAGCACAGAGGACTCTATGTATTTCGAACCGTCGGCGAGGCTGTCCTCGAATCCTTCAGGAGAGTACTTCTCCCCGTCGGACGAAATGAGCAGGCTCTTGAAGCGGCCGGTGACATAGAGGAAACGCGGGTCCTCCTTGCAGAGATAGCCCCGGTCGCCGGTGTGCAGCCAGCCGTCCACTATCGTCTTGGCGGTCGACTCCGGATTCTTCCAATATCCCGCCATCACGTTCTCGCCCCGGATGACAATCTCTCCGGTCTCCCCGAGCGGAAGGGACTTCCCGTCCTCGTCGCATATCTTCAGATCCAGAGGCTCGACGATGCGTCCCGAAGAACCGAAGCGGGCATGGCCTGCGGAGTTGGCGCAGATGACAGGCGTCGCCTCGGAGAGGCCGTATCCCTGAAAAATCGGCATCCCGACCGCGCAGAAATATCTCTGAAGCTCAATGTCAAGCAAGGCTCCGCCGCCGACGAAGAACTTGAGCCTCCCTCCGAAGCCCTCGCGTATCTTGGAGAAGACCATCTTGTCGATAAGGGCCATTATCGGTTTGCGCCACCAGAGCTTCCAGCAAGGCTTGCCGGCGTTGTAGTATTCACGGTTGTATGCTATGGCGTTCTTGAGCCCGAACTCGTAGAGCTTCTCCGCCGTCGGGCCGCTTTTCTTGATGGCCGCCTCGAAACCCTTGCGGAAGCTCCTGGAAAGAGCCGGAACCGAAAGCATCACCTGCGGACGGACTTCTTTGATGGCTATAGGTATGTTCTTGAGCATCGTGACGGCGCTCTTGCCGCCAGGCACGGTGGCTATGCTGCCGCCGTAGCTCATCATGACGTAGAAGCCGGCCACATGCGCGAAACAGTGGTCGAGAGGCAGGATGATGAGCATCGTCCAGCCCTCCTCTATCTTCACCACGGAGCGGCACTGCTCCACGTTCGCGGTGTAATTGCGGTGGGTGAGCAGGATGCCCTTCGGGTCGGCGGTGGTTCCGGAAGTATAGCTGATGTTGGCGTAGTCGTCAGGGCCGACGGAGGCGATGCGCTCCTCAAGAGAGGGCCCGCCCGTTTTGAGGAATTCGTCCCCGGAGGCGTAGATGTCCTTGAGGTGCATCTCATTGTCCTGCAGCTCAATCTCGTCTATCACTATCACCTTCTCGACGGCCGGACACCTTCCGATGACCCTGCGGACCTTCCCGATCTGGCTCTCGGAAGCTATCACGAAACGCGCGTCGGAGTGGTTGATGCGGAAGAGCAGGTCCTGGTCGGACTCCAGCTTGAAGGAGAGCGGAACGTTGACGGCACCTGCGTGAAGAATCCCCAACTCGCAGAAAATCCACTCGTTGCGACCTTCGGAAATCAATGCGACCTTGTCTCCCTTGTTCAGGCCCAAAGCCATGAAGCCCGCCGCAAGACGGCGGCTGCGCTCGCGGGTGGCGGAGAAGGAAGTCTCCGTCCAGACATCGTTCACTTTTTCGCGGAGGAAAGTGGAATCCGCATACTTGGAGGCATAGGTGTTGACGAAGTCGATGATCGTCGGTCTTTTGTTTTCTGCTGCCATATTTTTCTTTGATTTATCCGTTGGATTGGGAGAACAGGCCGTAGAGCCGGGCGTCTATCATATCGGTGACCTTGTCGAAATCTTCGGCACGATTGGCGAAATCGACGTTGTCGGCATCGATTATGAGGAGCTTGCCCTTGTAATCCTTGATCCAGCTTTCATATTTGTCGTTGAGTCCGGTCAGGTAGTCGATGCGGATGCTCTTCTCGTAATCGCGCCCCCTCTTCTGTATCTTGGAAATCAGCGTCGGCACGGAAGACCTGAGGTAGATGAGCAGGTCCGGAGTCCCCACGAGAGACATCATGAGGTCGAAGAGGTCGGAATAGTTTTCGAAGTCACGGGTGCTCATAAGCCCCATGTCGTGGAGGTTGGGGGCGAAAATCCGCGCGTCCTCGTAGATGGTGCGATCCTGCACTATGACCTTCTCGCCCTTGGCGATCTCGACCACGTCCTTGAAGCGACGGTTGAGGAAGTAAATCTGGAGATTGAACGACCATCTGGCCATATCTTCGTAGAAATCCGCAAGATACGGATTGAAATCAACTGACTCGTACTTCGGAGTCCAACCATAATGTGCGGCAAGCATCTTCGTGAGCGTCGTCTTGCCGCTGCCTATATTTCCTGCTATCGCGATGTGCATAGTGTCCTGACCTATAAAACGCAAAGTTAAGCAATTATTTGAAGAGACCATAGAGACGGGAGTCAATCTTGTCCGTCACGGCCTCGAAATCCTCCGCACGGCCCGCAAAGTCGAGGCTGTCCGCATCGATGATCAGAAGATTGCCTTCGTAGCCGGCGATCCACTGCTCGTACTTGTCGTTGAGCCGGCCGAGATAATCCAGACTCATCGTCTGCTCGTAATCGCGCCCCCTCTTCTGTATCTGAGCGACGAGATGCGGCACGGAGCATCTGAGGTAAATCAGCAGGTCGGGCGGACGCACCATCGACATCATCAGATGGAAAAGCTGCATGTAGGTGTCGTAGTCCCGGACGGACAGGTTTCCCATCTCAAGATTGTTGGCGACGAATATGTACACGCCCTCAAGTATCGTCCTGTCCTGGACGATGACCTCCCGGGAGGAGGCTATCTCCAGAACATCCTTGAAACGCTGTGCAAGGAAGTAAGTCTCAAGATTGTACGACCATCGCTGTATGTCCTTGTAGTAGTCTTCGAGGTAAGGGTTGAATGTCACGGACTCGTACTTCGGGGTCCAGCCGTAATGCTCCGCGAGCATCTTCGTCAAGGTAGTCTTGCCGCTGCCTATGTTTCCCGCTATTCCTATATGCATAAGACAAAATTAGCCATAATTTCGTATTTTTGGGAGTTTGATCGATAAGAAAATGCCGAACATTCTGCAATTCAGCTGCAAGCTCTTCGAGGAGAAGTCGTACATAGTTTTCAAGGAGGACGGCGGGAGCTGCGTCATAGTGGATCCGGGCTTCTGCGGTGAAGACGAGAAGCGGTCGGTGCTCAAGTCTCTGAAAAGCAACGGCCTCAGACCGGAGGCCATCCTGCTGACACACGGGCACTTCGACCACATCTACGGGGTCAAGTTCCTGCAAGACAGCTTCAAAGTGCCGGTGTACATGCACCCTGCGGACAAGCCGGTTCTCGAATACGACAAGGAGATGACCGCCAGATTCGGCCTCGGGGAGCCGGACTGCGGATTCGTGACGACAGACATCTCCGACGGACAGAAGCTCAGCGCGGCTGGTCTGTCCTTCGAAGTGATCGCCACTCCCGGGCACACGCCGGGCGGAGTATGCTATCTGGACAGGGAGGAGGGGATCCTGTTCAGCGGCGACACCCTCTTCAAGGGAGCCATAGGCCGCACGGACTTCAAGTACGGGGAGTACGACGATGAAATCCGCTCGATAATGGAGAAGCTGATTTTTCTCGACCCGTCCACGAGAGTCCTTCCCGGGCACGGGCCGCAGACCACCATCGGCCATGAGAGGACGGAGAACCCCTTCCTGGAGCCTTTCAACGAAAAAGAAGATACCGATTCCGAAGTGGAACCGGTATCGATCAGATTGGCTTAGAAGCTGTTAACAACTTCTTAGTTCTTGAGATAATAGGTGACGGATGTCACGACGCGGATCTTCTTGATGTAAGGGGTGTTGCTGTCGCGGTTCTCGATGGAGAACACTCCCTGATTGGCGCTCTTGATCTTGCCCAGACGGCTGCCGGAATCTGCGGCGAACTTCTGCGCGACCTCGCGGGCGTTCTTGGTCGCCTCCTCGATCATGGCCGGCTTCAGCTCGTTGAGAGCCTCATAGCGGAACTCGACAGGATTCTCCCAGTCCTCGCCCGCCACGACGACCCCCTTGCGCAGCAGCTCGGGCTGCCTGCTCATAAGCGCCAGAACGTTGTCCACCTTGTCCGAGCACACCGTCACGACATTGGTGGCTATATAGCGGTACGTGCGGTCGTTGCTGCCATATTCGTTGGCGTATTTGTCTGAAATCTTCGGCACGGACACGCTTATCTCCCCATCGGTGAGACCTCCCTCCTTGAGGAAGGCGACGATCTTGGCGTTCCCGCCGTCGGTCATGTCATAGATTGACTGGACGTCGTTGGCCATCACCTTGTAGGATAGCGGCCAGACGACCTTGTCCGCCTTGACCTCCCTCTCGCAGAGGCCCTTGACGTTGACGGTGCGGTCAAAAGAACGGAAAGTCTTCACGGCCGCAGGGAACATGGTTCCGAGAATAATGAGGCCGACCATTATGGCAAGGCCTCCGTAAAATTTACCTTTATCCATAAAAATTAGAATTATGATGTGCTTTTCACTCTATAAAGTCTGCCCTCCGATGAATTCCCGCATGATGGACGTCGGAGGTATGGCCGCGATCTCCGATGGCTTCAGCGGAGTCACGATGGAGAGGAAGTCCAGAAGTTCCTGCGCCTTGGCATAGGCGGGAGAAGACTCGCTGATGCCGCACAGAAGCGGCTCGGCATAGTACTTCAGGAGAGGAAGGTCGTAGAGGGTGGATGAGTTGAACACGAGGTTGGCGTTCTCTTCAAAGGGAAATATGTACTTCACCTCGCCGCTGCGCACCGAAGGCCAGCGCAGGATGTTCTGCTCGGGAGATATTCCGCGTGTGCGGTTGTCCCTGACGATACGGCGGAGAAGCCTCTTGTCGGTCGTCGAATTGTGGTCCTTGACACCGCCCGGCAGGGCCGAAAGAGCGGAGATATAGATACGGAATATCCTGTCCTGCTCTATGGCCGGGGTCAAGTCCGGATTGAGGGCGTGAATGCCTTCCATAAAGAGGATGTCGTTCTCCTTCAAGCTCATCCGCACCCCGGAAGACTTTCTGCATCCGGCGGCGAAATCGTACCTCGGAGTCTCGATCTCCTCTCCCCGGAGCAGGGCGGAGAGCTGCTGATTGAGATACTCCACGTCCATCGCCCCGAGAGACTCGAAGTCATATTCACCCCTCTCGTCTCTGGGCGTTCTGTCCCTGTCCACGAAATAATTGTCCAGTTCTATCACCTTGGGGTTGAGCCCCAGGACCCTCGCCTGCTGCGCGATGCGCAGGGAGGAACTGGTCTTGCCGCTGGAAGACGGCCCGGACATCATCACGATGCGGCAGCTGCTCCTGTTCCAATAAATCTGATCCGCCGCATCGGCGTATTTGCGTTCCTGACGGGCCTCGCAGAGATTGATCAGCTCTATCCCCTTCCCGAGAGAAAGGGCCTCGTTGATTTTCTCAACGGTATCGATGCCTATCGCGTGGCACCATTCCATATATTCCTGCCTTGCGGCATCTATCTTCGTCATAGTACTTCCTTTAGATATTGCCCCGTCACAGATGACGGGTTGCAGGCGAGCTGCTCCGGCGTACCTTCTGCAATAATCTTGCCGCCCCGCGCACCGCCTTCGGGCCCCATATCTATGATATGGTCAACGCTCTTGAGCACGTCGAGGTTGTGCTCGATGATAAGGACGGTGTTGCCCTGATCCACCAGCTTGTCCAGCACCCCCATCAGGACGCGGATATCCTCGGGATGCAGGCCGGTGGTCGGCTCGTCCAGCATATAGAGGGTGTTTCCGGTGGCCTTGCGGAAAAGCTCCGAGGCGAGCTTCATCCTCTGACTCTCGCCTCCGGAAAGGGTCACGGCGGACTGGCCGAGACGCACATACCCCAGCCCCACGTCCACCAGGGCCTTGAGTTTCGGGGCGATCTTCGGGAACGCCTTGAAAAACTCATAAGCCTCGCTGATGGACATGTCCAGCACCTGGCTTATGTCCTTGCCCCGGTATTTGACGGCGAGGGTGTCCTCCTTGTAGCGGCGGCCCCCGCAGCTGTCGCAGACCACGTTGACCGAAGGCAGGAAGTTCATCTCTATCACCTTGATTCCGGCCCCCTTGCACTCTTCGCAGCGCCCGCCGGAGACGTTGAACGAGAAGCGTCCGGCCTTGAAGCCCCTCACCTTGGCGTCGGGAGTCTCCTCGAAAAGCTTGCGGATGTCGTCGAACACGCCGGTGTAGGTGGCCGGGTTGGAACGCGGCGTGCGGCCTATCGGGCTCTGGTCTATTTCAATCACCTTGTCTATGTTCTCCACCCCCTCCAGCTCCCTGTACGGCAGAGCTTTCTGCTTGAGGCGGGTGAACCTCCCCTTCAGGGCCGGCATCAGAGTCTCGTTGACAAGGGTCGATTTGCCGCTTCCGCTCACCCCGCTCACCCCGACCATCATCCCGAGCGGGATGCGGACGTCGATATCCTTGAGGTTGTTGCCCGAAGCCCCGCGTATCGTGAGGGTCTTGCCGTTGCCGCTGCGACGCACGGACGGAGTGACGTTCGGATTGCGCAGAGGCCTTGCCGGACCGCTGTAGCAGATACGCCCTCCGTTCTCCCCCGCTCCCGGGCCGACCTCCACCGTCCAGTCGGCGGAGTTTACGGTCTCCTCGTCGTGCTCCACCACGATCACGGTATTGCCCCCGTCCCGGAGTTTCTTCAGGGATGCGATGAGCTTGCGGTTGTCCCTCTGGTGCAGGCCGATGCTCGGCTCGTCGAGCACGTATATGACGTTGACCAGCTTGGAACCTATCTGCGTGGCGAGACGGATGCGCTGCCCCTCGCCTCCGGAAAGAGTGGCGGCAGGGCGGTCGAGCGTGAGGTAGTCAAGCCCCACGTCGAGCAGGAAGCGGACCCTGTCCTCGAGTTCCCGGAGAATGTCGCGCGCGATGGCCTTCTCCCTGCCGCCGAGCCTGTCGGGAAGAGAGCCGAGCCAGCCGTAAAGGGATGAAATCTCCATCGAGCCTACCTGAGAGATGTCCCTTCCGTCTATGCGGAAACATTTGGCCTGTTCATTGAGACGCGTCCCGTGACAGACGGGACAGACGACCTTGTCCTCTATGTCGCCCACCACGCCGGGCCAGTTGACCATCTCCGCCATGGCCCCCTCCCCTATGCGGAAAAACTCATCGGAGCCGTAAACCAGCAGCGAGACGACCTCATCGGGAAGCGTCCCGATGGGATCATAGAGCGAAAAAGAATGCTTGCGCGCGATGGCCTTGACAATCTCGAACTTACGACCGGCACGGACCGGTCCCAGGGGCACTATGCCCCCGTCGGCTATGGAACGGCCGCGATCCGGGATGATGGTCTCGGGATTCACGTCCGCCACCATCCCCAAACCCTTGCAGTGAGGGCAATACCCTTCAGGGGAATTGAATGAGAACGAATGCGGGGCCGGCTCCCGGAGAGAGGTGCCGGTCTGGGGATCGACAAGATGACGGGAGTAATGGTGAATCTCCCCGCTCTGCGCGTCGAGCACGGCAAGCGAACCCTTGCCAAGGGAGAGGGCGGTCTGCACGGATGAGCGTATGCGCCTGTCATCCCCGTCCCCCGGCTTGAGCTTGTCCACCACAAGTTCGATGAAATGAGCCTTGTAGCGGTCCAGGGAATCAATCTCCTGGAGGGAGGAGAGTTCCGAGTCAATGCGGACCTCGGCATAGCCCTTCTTGCGCATCTGCTCGAAAAGCTCCTTGTAGCTTCCCTTGCGGCCGCGCACCAGAGGGGAGAGCAGAAGGCATCTTTTGCCATGGTACTCTTTCATTATCAGATCCACGATGGCATCGTCCGTATAGCGCACCATGGGCCGGCCCGTCACCGGCGAATAGGCCGTGGAGGCCCGGGCGAAGAGGAGGCGCAGGAAGTCGGAGATTTCGGTGATGGTGCCCACCGTAGAGCGGGGATTGCCGCCGGTGGTCTTCTGTTCTATGGCTATGACAGGACTCAGGCCGCTTATGCTCTCAACGGCCGGCTTTTCCAGCACCCCCATGAAATGTCTGGCATAGGGGGAGAGGGTGTTCATATAGCGGCGCCGCCCTTCGGCATAGATGGTGTCGAATGCGAGAGAAGACTTGCCGCTCCCGCTTATACCTGTGATTACCACCAGTTTGCCTCGCGGCATATCGACATCGGCATTCTTCAGGTTGTTGGCCCTGGCTCCGCGTACTTCTATGAACGAATCCTCCTTACCCATAAGCGGCGGCAAAGTTACGAAATTATTGTATCTTTGGCCCGTTTTTCAGCTATATATGTGGGTTTGGTTATCCGTATGTTCCGCCGTCCTGCTCGGCTTCTATGACGTAGAGAAGAAGCAGGCTCTCAAAAAGAACAGCGTCCTGTGGATATTGTTCGGCGCCACGGCGATGTCGGCGCTTTTTCTCTGCCCGTTCCTTTCCGGCGGCTCGACAGAAGACCATCTGAGCCTGGTTTTCAAGGCCTTGCTCGTCTCATCCTCCTGGATTTCGGGCCTCATAGCCCTCGAACTCCTGCCGCTCACGACGGCCAGCACCATCAAGGCCTCGCGCCCGATGTTCGTGGTGATATTCTCCATCATCCTTTTCGGCGAGAGGTTGAGCCTTATGCAGTGGGGAGGCGTCGCGCTCGTGATGACGGCGCTCCTGATGCTGGCGGGATCCAGCAAGAAAGAGGGGATTTCATTCACTTCGGACAAGGGAATCGCATGGATGGTCATATCGGTCCTGACCGGGGCCGCCAGCGCACTGTATGACAAGCACATACTCGCGCATCTGCAACCTATGTTCGTGCAGAGCTGGTCCAATGTCTATATAACCCTCGTGCTCGGGGCGCTGATACTGGTCAAATACCTCCGGAGCCGGCAGGTTTCCTACCCGCCGGAGGGGCGGGGCTTTCAGAAGTTCCGCTGGGACTGGAGGCTGCCGCTGATCGCGGTGCTCATCACGATATCCGACGCACTGTATTTCTACTCGGTCAAGGACGAGGACGCGCTGCTCTCGGTCATCTCGATGATCCGCCGGAGCTCCGTCGTCATCACCTTCCTCTTCGGCGCTCTGCTCTTCAAGGAAAATCACATCAAGGACAAGGCCGTGGACCTTGCGATTCTGCTCGCCGGCCTGGCCATCCTGCTCTTCGCTTCAAGATAGCTTTCGGAGCGCATACGCCCGCCGGCTCCTGCGGGGCTCAGCGGTACAGTTCGCGCAGGACGGCAAGGGAGCGGACGTTGAGAGAGCAGTCAGAATGATATCCGATGTACCGAAGAAGGCTCTCCGCAATCTCGCTGCGGGATTTTCCGTTGAGCGGAAGCAGCATGGCCCGGGAGAAATCGCTCTCGAGAAGAGCCCGGATCTCCGCAAGATGCTCCCCGGCAAAGGGGGCGAGATCGGCGGGCGAGGGAGAGAAGCCCAGCGCCACGGCGAACTCCAGAAGGAAGCGGAGGTGATAGTTGCTGAAGTCGCTCCGCAGCGCATCGAGCGTCAAGATGGAGCGCCGGCACCATTCGAAGAGTCCGTCCTCCTGCACACCGTCGCGCACGGTGCGGTAGAGAACCTCGGCCATGAAGAGGGTGATGGAGTTCTTGCTCACGCTGGAGCGGATGTCGTTGAGGGGATGCACGGCGGACAGCTGACGCACCCGCCACAGATCGGACTTGGGATTCTCGCTGACCTCCCCGTCAAGGATGTTGAGCGGGAGGAAGAGCGCCATCCCGCCGCCCCGGGGGACGGCCGTAAGGAAACTTCGCCGCCCGAGGGAGGGCGTCAGACAATGCACGACCAGACTCTTTTCTCCGAGCTTGGTCGTGCCCAGAACAATGAGCTCCGTCCGGAATGTCATCAATATTGCTGTATCCTCGGGCTGGAGAGGGCCTTTTTGAGAGCGTCGTCGTAGCGGATCCTGATTCTGACCCCGGCCTCCTGAAAATAGTAGCGGACAGCTATCTCCTCCTCGATGAACGGGATGATTTCGTCCTTCTTGAGCCGCAGGAAATCTTCTTTCTCGACGGCGATGGCCTTGTCAAGAGCCTCTATCTGCGCGGAGAGGGTCTCCTTGAGCCCATCCTTCTCCAGTTCTTCCTTGACCTTGTCGAAATAGGTCTTGGCCGAAGAGCGGTAGTCGAATTCCCTGCCGCAGGCGAATTTCACGAATTCGTCGTAGTCGCCCTCGCTCAGATGGAACTGCTCCACCGCAGGGATGCTCTCGTGCGCGCGGACATACTCCAGAGCGTAGTATTCCATTATCCCGTATGCCGCCAGCGCATAGGTAAGACGGCTATAATTTTTCTCCTCCAACGTCACGTCGGGAGTGATGCCGCCACCGTCGCGCACCGTGCGGCCGTGCGCCGTCTTGAACTCCCTCGTGAGGGAATCCGGGATCTGGCTTACGCTTCCGTCCTCGTTGCGGTGGCTGTAGTCAAGCGCCTGCACGCAACGCCCGGACGGGGTATAGTATTTGGCCGTGGTGACCTTGAGCTCGCCGCCGTAAGGGAGGGATTTGATGCTCTGCACCAGCCCCTTGCCGAAGGTGCGCTGTCCCATTATGGTCGCCCTGTCCATATCCTGCAGGGCTCCCGCCACGATTTCGGAGGACGAGGCCGAACCGGAATCGACGAGCACGATCAGCGGCATCTTGGTATCGACCGGGTCGCGCCTCGTGCGGAGGGCATAGTTGGAGTCCTCCTCCCTGCCCTTGGCGGAAACTACCAGGGTGCCTTTCGGCACGAAGATGGACACAATCTCGGCAGCCTCGTTCATCAGACCGCCGCCGTTGCCGCGAAGATCCAGGACAAGCGTCTGCATCCCCTGTTTCTTGAGTCCGATGACGGCTTCCCGCATCTCTCTGCCCACCCCGTCGGTGAATCCGGTCTGGGAGATATACCCCACGCCGTCCCCTATCATCCCGGCGAACTCGATGTCCGGCAGGCGTATCTTCTCGCGAAGCACGGTCACTTCCTCGATGGCTCCGCCGCGAACTTTCTTGACCTTGAATCTGACGGTCGTCCCCGGGTCGCCGCGCATCTTCTCGCTGCACTGCTGGGACGTGAGCCCGACCACCGTCTGGCCGTCGATTTCCATTATCTCGTCTCCGCACACGAGTCCGCTCTTGGATGCCGGGCTGCCCGCGTAGGGTTCGTTGATGATGACGTTGCCCGATGGCTCCGGCTTGTAGATCACAGCCCCCACTCCGCCGTAGGTCTTGTGGATGAGCATCTGGAGGTCTTCGTTCTCTTCTTCGGGAATATAGACCGTGTACGGGTCAAGCCCCGAGAGCATAGCATCGACTCCCCGGCGCTCTATCTTGTCCACCGGGAGAGAATCGACATATGATTTGGACAGCTCTTTGAGCAGGGCCGCATGAATCTCGGTCCACTTGCCGAGAGTGAAGTTTCCTGACTGCGCTCCCGCCCCGACACAGAGGCTCAGAAGAGCTATGAGTATTGAGATGCGTTTCATATATGCAAAGATAGTGATGTGCGAAAAAAAATTTTACCCTTCACTTGATATTTGTGCGAGATATCCTACTCCTTCTTCAAGCTGATGCTCGGGTTCTCGGTGGCGGCCCGGTAGCAGCGCGCGGTGACGACCAGAGCGGTGATGAGCAGCACGGCGACAAGAGCCAGGGCGAACACCCAGACGTAAATCGGCACCCTGTAGGCGAATCCGGACAGGTAGCGGTTCACTATCCACCACGTCAGCGGTGTCGCCAGAGCGAAGCAGACCAGCACGATCCGTGCGAACTCGAGGTTGAACATCTTCAGAATCTCCCCCACGGTGGCCCCGTTCACGCGCCGCACGCCAATCTCCTTGCGACGGTGCTCGGTCTCGAACATCACAAGGCCGAAGACTCCCATCAGCGAGATGACAATGGCAAGCAGGGTGAAGAGGGTGATGAGACGTGAGAAGTTGGCCTCGGTCTCGTACTGTCCCTGAAGCTTCTTGTCAAAGAGCTGGACATCAACGGCATCCGGGCTGACGCTGGGGTCAATCTCCGAAACCATCGCGGCGATTTTCTTCATGATGGCCGGGATGTCGGCATTTTTCTCAGTACGCACAAGGAGCGTGGTGAGAGGCCGCCAAGGGTGCTTTCCGAATATGTACAGGGCCAGCGGAGACACCTCGTTTTTCAGCGAGGTGAAATTGAAGTCGCGGCAGAAACCGACCACCTCCGCATCTCCATCATCCATGTGGCCCGGCACTTTTTCATTCAAGCTGAAGCCGAACTTGCTTTTGGCCGTCTCATTGAATATGAACACCCCGTTCTCGCACTGCTCGTCGGACTGAGTGAAATCGCGGCCTTCCTCGACGGGGATTCCCATAAACTGGAGGAAGTTCCAAGCGACCGGGTAGCACTGGAAGCTGATCTGCTCGCCCTTGTACAACCTGCCCCAACCCATACGCGAAGGCTGCACAAGGTCTCCGTCAGCCCAGGTGATGTCCTTGACTTGCGGCTCCTCAAGAAGTTTGGAGCGGATAGTCTCGGCGGATTTCGCGACGGTCCTGTTGACATTGGCCGTGATGAGCTCCTCCCGGTCGAATCCCATGTCGTGACTGAGCATGAACTTCCTCTGAAGCCCCACGAACATGGCACAGATTATCAGCGAGATGGAAATCAGAAACTGCAACCCCACAAGCAGATACCTGAACACGCGACCCTTGGAGCTTGAAACGAACGAACCCTTGAGGGCGAACGCCGGCGAGAATGAGGTGATGTAGAATGCCGGATAGAGGCTCGCGACAACGGCGAGAGCAAGTCCGAGAACGATTGTAAATATCCCCACGGACACGTTCGCCCCGAACGCCGTGGAACAGGTGATGAGCCTCGCCGCCGAAGAGCTCCGGAACAGCAATACAAGAGCCGCAGCCAGCGCCAACGAGACGGCTATCAGAGAGACGGCCTCCCACACGCAGTCCAGGATCAGACTCGCCCTTGAGGCTCCGAGGACCTTTCTGGTATTGACCGAATGCATGCGCACCGGGACAAGGGCGAAGAAGAAGTTCACGAAATTGATGAACGCGATGATGATGACAAGAAGGGCGACGCAGAGCAGGGTGTAAGTCGTGGATTTGTTGCCGACCGCACCGTTGGGGTTGGCAATCGTCCGGTCGAAATACATCTCTGTCAAGGGAATAAGGTGAACCCCCCACCGCTCCATGGATTCAGCCAGCTCCTCCACGTCGGCATCGGAATAGCCGGCCCCCAATGCGTCCTTCATAGCCTTACGCACGGCAGCCTCCAGGTCGTCCTTGGACACTCCCTCCACGGCCTTGAAATAGTACGGGTAGCTCCACTCGCTCCAACTGCCCATGGACACGTCCCCTATCGGGCAGATCGCCTCGAAAACCGACAGGTCGGAGTTCATCGGCATGTCCTTGTAGATCGCCACCACGTTGGCATCATGATAAGTGCCGGACCGCCAGTCCCTTATCATAATATGTCCGCCGACTCCGACTCCATATTTCCTTGCTGCGGATTCGCTGAAGGCATAGTCCCAGACACCGACATAGTTGTCCCAGGAGCCTTCCGCAAGCTCAAAGCCGAATACGTCAAGCGTGCCTCTGTTCATGGAGGAGAGGCGGATTGAGACGATAGGGTCGGAAAGCGTAGGATTCTTGCCGTCCCCGACAATCACCTCGGTCTGCGCCCCGGACAGATAGCCGGTACCTCCGGCCTCAATCTCGGAAGCCGTGGAGATGATCTGTTCGAATGGCGGTCTGCACAGCCAGACCATGTACTTCCCCTGTTCATACCAGTCCGGAAGAGAGACGCAGTAGATTCTGTCCGCATCCTTTACCTCTTTGTTGTAAGTCAGGTCGTGATGCACCTGCACCAGAATGATGTACAACGCGGCGAACGCCACCGTCATCCCAAGGATGTTCAGCACCCCCGAAAGCGGTGTCCCCATTTTTCTTTTTCTCAATATGCCCATAGCTTTCTAAAATCACTTGACGATGAAAGAGCCGGAGCCAATTTTATGCCACAGTCATTAATTGGCTGTTTCCCAATAAGTTGCCCTTCAAGCAACAAAGCAAAAACTGTAAAGATTTTTACACCTGTTGTAAAGAGGCTTTACACTGCCTCGAAAAAATTTGCTTTTCTGATTCCAACTCCTTACCTTGGCATCCGAAAACGATATGAACATGCTTTTGTCAGGCAACAATTTCTTCTGGTGGTGGCGCTCTTACTTCTTCCCCGAGTCGTAGGAGGCTTCAGCCGTAGAGTTGTCTTTGCATAATATGACATCCAAGGCCCCGCCGCAGCTGCGACGGGGCCTTTTTCGTTGAAATACAATTATTAACCGTCAATATCAAAAATCATGGAAAAGAAAGTACCTTACAAGATTTACCTCGACGAAAGCGAGATTCCGCAGGCCTGGTATAACGTCCGCGCCGACATGAAGAACAAGCCCTCGCCGCTGCTCAACCCCGCGACGCTCCGGCCGATGGGGGTGGAAGAGCTGAAGGGCGTCTTCTGCGAAGAACTCTGCCGGCAGGAGCTGGACAACGACACGGCACTGTTCCCTATCCCGAAAGAAGTGCGCGACTTCTACAAGATGTACCGCCCCTCGCCGCTGGTGAGAGCTTATTTCCTGGAAAAGGCCCTTGGCACCCCCGCCAGAATCTACTATAAGTTCGAGGGCAACAACACCTCCGGGAGCCACAAGCTCAACTCCGCAATCGCCCAGGCCTACTATGCCAAGAAACAGGGGTTGAAGGGCGTGACCACCGAGACCGGAGCCGGACAGTGGGGCACGGCGCTCAGCATGGCCTGTGCATATTTCGGCCTTGACTGCAAGGTGTTCATGGTGAAATGTTCCTACGAGCAGAAGCCGTTCCGGCGCGAGGTGATGCGCACCTACGGAGCCGCCGTCACCCCATCGCCGAGCGACACCACCGAGGTGGGCCGCAAGATTCTCGCCGAACATCCGGGAACGGGCGGAAGTCTGGGATGCGCCATCTCGGAAGCGGTGGAGACCGCCGTCACCCACGAAGGCTACAGATACGTGCTCGGATCGGTGCTCAACCAGGTGCTCCTGCACCAGTCAATCATCGGACTTGAGGCGAAAGCCGCCCTCGACAAATACGGAATCACTCCCGATATCATCATCGGCTGCGCCGGAGGGGGATCCAATCTCGGCGGTCTCATCAGCCCGTTCATGGGGGAGAAACTGCGCGGAGAGAAAGACTACCGCTTCATCGCCGTGGAGCCGGCCTCCTGCCCGAGCTTCACGAGGGGCACTTACGCCTACGACTTCTGCGACACCGGGGCCATCTGCCCTCTTGCGAAGATGTACACCCTCGGCAGCCAGTTCATCCCTTCGGCGAGCCACGCCGGCGGACTGCGCTACCACGGAATGAGCAGCATCCTCTCAGAGCTCTATGCCGACGGCCTGATGGAGGCGCGCTCGGTGGAACAGACCTCGGTGTTCGAAGCCGCCGAGTTCTTCGCCCGCACCGAAGGCACTCTTCCCGCACCGGAGAGCAGCCACGCCATCCGCGCCGCCATCGACGAGGCCCTGAAGTGCAAGGAGAGCGGTGAGGAGAAGACCATCCTCTTCGGACTTACGGGGACGGGATATTTCGACCTCAAGGCCTACGAGCAGTTCAACGACGGCAAGATGACCGACATCATCCCGACCGACAAACAGATTGCCGAGAGCCTGAGCCACCTGCCCGTAATGGACTAAGTGCGGGAAAGGCACGGTTCGTCCGGGGAAAGGCTGTTTTAGCGGACAGAATTGTTCGCAGCGACGGCGCAGGGCGGAGGAAGAGGAAAAGGCAATGGGTGTGCTGCGCTGGCTGTCTGAATGTCTGTCTGCAAG
>CAVHNN010000004.1:0-68609 GCA_963637465.1 Paludibacteraceae bacterium | reverse complement strand
CGCTGCGAACAATTCTGTCCGGCCGAAGAGGGGTTCCGCCGGACGAACCGTGTCTTTTCCGCACTTTGTCCGCTAAAACACCCTCTCCCCGGAGAAACTTCGCCGAAAACCCCTCTTTCACCCGCCGGACACCGCTTTCTTGCCGGCGGGGGTTTTCAGTAGCTGTTTTGAAATAATTCCTCTCTTTTCTCGCGCGGCCTTTCCGGCCATTTTCATCTTTGTCAGCGGAACTATTTCTCCTTGGCGATGAAGTTGTCCCTCATCGGGTTGAAGCAGTCGATGAGGATGCCGTCCTCCAGACATACGCATCCGTGCTCGATGTTCGGCTGCTTGTAGAGGGCGTCGCCGGCCTCCACAATCTTGGTCACTCCGCCGATGGTGAACTCGAACTTGCCCGAGGCCACGTAGGTCACCTGGGAATGAGGGTGGCTGTGCATCGCGCCCACATCTCCCTTCTCGAACTTGACCTTGACCATCATGAGATTGTCGTTGTAGCCGAGAACCTGGCGCTCGGCTCCGCCGCCCGCGTCAACCCAAGGAGTTTCGGCGGCGAAAATGAAGTTGCTGCTTTGATTCATGATTGTTTTGTTGTTATCGCTGGTGACATTTTCCCCGGCGTTTCCTCCGCCGCAGGACGCGGTGGCGAGCACGGCGGTCGCAATCGCGAGAATTTTGACGATATTTTTCATAAAATCGATATGATAAAATTTCCCAAAGATACATAGAAATCCGTATCTTTGTGCGTTTTGTAACCACAATAAATAATGAACACCAAAATCAAATTTATCCTCCTCGGGGCGGCCCTGTGCCTGCCGCTAACCATGAGCGCCAAAACTAAATCTCTTGAGGACAAGGCCCTTGAGACGATGAAGACAGCCACTCAATATATGATGGACAAGGTCAGCTACAACGGCGGCTTCGTCTGGAACTACCTTCCCGACCTCTCCCGTCAGTGGGGGGAGATGGAGGCCAAGCGCACCATGGCGTGGACTCAGGACCCCGGCACTCCGCAGGTGGGGCACCTCCTGCTTGACGCCTATCACGCCACGGGCGACGAATACTACTACGAGGCTGCCAAGAAGGTCGCTTCGGCTCTGATCTGGGGCCAGCTGGAGTGCGGCGGATGGAACTACTGCTTCGACTTCGCCGGAGAGGCCTCCCTCAAGGACTGGTACAACACCGTCGGCAAGAGCGGCTGGAGGCTTGAAGAGTTCCGCCACTACTACGGCAACGCCACCTTCGACGACTCCGCCACCACCGACTGCGCCAAGTTCCTCCTCCGCATATATGTCGAGAAATACGACCCGATCTTCCGTCCGGCGCTGGACAAGGCCATCAAGTTCGTGCTCGACAGCCAGTACCCCGTCGGCGGCTGGCCGCAGAGATATCCGCTGATGTACGACCATCCTTTCGAGGGCAAGGCCGACTATAGCTCCTTCATCACGCTCAACGACGACGTAATCCCGGAGGCCTGCGACTTCCTCCTCCAGTGCTACCAGTCTCTCGGCATTCCGGGCCTCAAGGAGCCTGTCTACAGGGCCATGTACTGCACGGTTCTGCTTCAGCAGGGCGCTCCTTACGCCGGATGGTCGGACCAGTACACCGTCGATGACCTCAAGCCGGCCCACGCCCGCTCATACGAGCCTCGCGGGGTCAATTCCGGCACCACCGTGTCCATGATACGCCAGATGATGCAGTACTACCGCCTCACGGGCGACACCCGCTTCGTGGCCGGAATCCCCGCCGCCATCGAATTTCTCGAGTCGATGAGACTCCCCGACTCCGAGGTGGCCAAGTGGGAGCGCAAGACAAGCAACCCGGACGCCTTCCTCGTGCCGCGCTTCATGGATCCGGAGGACGGCCGTCCTCTCTACGTGCACCGCGTGGGCTCCAACACCTACAACGGACACTACTTCATCAATCAGGAGATTTCCGGCACCATCGGCCACTACAGCTCCGCTTCCTGGGTCGACACCAAGGCCCTCCGCAAGGCATATGACGAGCTGATGGCCACTCCGGTGGAGGAGCTCACCAAGAATTCTCCGCTCGCCTGCGACGAACTCGTGCCTCTGGAAAGGTTCTACAGCAGACTTCCTAAGGACGTGAGCGAAAAGGCGGTCAGGGAGATAATATCATCTCTCACTCCGGAGGGCTGCTGGCTGACTCCGCTCACCAGCACCTCCAACCCGTACAAGGCCGGGGCCTCCACCGTCCCGAGCAACGAGACCAAGTATCTCCGCACCAATGTCGGAGACGAGTACGACACCTCACCGTATCGTTGCGAGACCGGGGAAATGTGCATCTCCACCCGCGAATATATGAACAGGATGATGTCCCTCATACTGTTCGTCGATAAAGAAAACAAATAGATGAAAAGAAATCTGATTTCAATCGCCCTTTTGGCGCTGTCCCTCGTGGCCGGCGCCAAAACTGCTGTAAATGAGGGCCCTTTCGGCTGGGCTTCGGCCGTCTCTCTGACCGAAGGCGACGCCTATGAAGTGACGGGCGGCGACGCTTCCCGCACCATAATCCTGCAAAGCAACGGCTTCGATGTGCGCGAAGACCTCATCAAGGCCCTGAAAGACTACGATGTGGTGGTGCTCGACGGCTCCGGGGGGGACTTTGTCGTGTCATCCTTCATGAAATTCAAGAACCTTTGCGGCAAGACCCTGCTCGGAATCAACGGGGCCACCCTGCGCACTGAGTTCAGCGTGACCGATGAGCTCCGCAAGCTCCTCGACGACAGCGGAGTCCGTGCCATGTCCGACCAGGGCGGGGGCGGAAAGCTCTCCAACGGAGCCTATGTATCCGAAGAGCGCGAGCAGCACACCCGTCAGGCCATCATCGACTACACATCGGACCCCTCCGAGGGATACCGCAACGCAGGTCTTATCGGGCTTGACGCCTGCGAGAACATCATCATCCGCAACATCGCCTTCGAGGGCCCGGGCCCGATTGACGTGGGCGGCGCGGACCTGCTCACCATCTCCAACGGCTCCAGGCACATCTGGGTTGACCATTGCAGCTTCACCGACGGACTTGACGGCAATTTCGACATCAACTCCCGCTCCGACTTCATCACGGTGAGCTGGTGCGTGTTCCAATATACGGACAAGGCCTATGACCACAAGGCCTCCAATCTCATCGCCAGCAGCGAGAATCCCGATCAGGGAGTGGACAATCTCAACGTCACCTACGCCTTCTGCATCTGGGGTGCGGGCTGCGAAGTGAGGATGCCGGCCGTCCGCTGGGGAACCATCCACCTGCTCAACAACCTCTATGACTGCGCGGGCAACTACGCCAACGCCGTCTATGCCTGCATCGGAGCCGAGGTGCTGATGGAGGGCAATTACTTCGAGAAGGGGGTCAGGAACATATTCGAAGCCACCGAAAATGCCGGCGGCTATCAGATGCGGGGCAATGTCTTCCGCGAGAAATTCACTCCTTGCGACAAGGGGGAGGTGAGAGTCCCGTACAAATATGAAGTGCTTCCAGCCTCCCGCGTCCCGAAACTTCTGCGCGGAAAACAGGGGGCCGGCCCGACCCTTGACCTGAAGGCTCCGGAGCCGGCCGTAAAATTCACCATCCACACGATAGGGGACTCCACCATGGCGGACAAGAACATCTCCCGAGGTAACCCGGAGAGGGGCTGGGGGATGGTGTTCGAGAACTTCGTGGATTCGTCCGTGCGGGTGATCAACTATGCCAAGAACGGGCGCAGCACCAAGAGCTTCATCGACGAAGGTCTCTGGGACAAGGTCAAGGCCAACATGCGTCCGGGGGACTACCTGTTCATAGAGTTCGGCCACAACGACGAGAAGTCGGGCAAGCCTTCGGTCTATGCCGCCGCGTGGGGGGCATATCAGGACAATCTCAGACTCTTCATCCGGACGGCGCGTGAGAGGGGCGTCACTCCGGTGCTCCTCACTCCGGTGGCGCGCAGGCGCTTTGTGAACGGAGTGCTGGACGAGACCACCCACGGGGAATATCCTGCTGCGATGAGGGCCGTGGCCGCCGAGACGGGCACCGCCCTCATCGACATGGAGAAAGCCACGATTGACTGGATCAAGGCCGCCGGGGACGAGGCTTCCCGCCAATATTTCATGTGGGTCGCTTCCGGCACCTGCCCGGCCATACCGGACGGAAGGCAGGACGACACTCACTCCAACGCGCGCGGCGCCCGCCGCAACTGCGACATCGTCTGCGATTCCATCCGGGTCAAGCTTCCGGAGCTCGCGGAGCACTTGGTACACTACGATTTCGTGGTGGACAAGGACGGAAGGGGGGACTTTCTCACCGTCCAGGAGGCCATAGACGCAGTTCCGGACTATCTCAAGAGCGCCCGGACGACGATACTCATAAAGCCCGGCGTGTATAGGGAGCGCCTGATCATCCCGGAGAGCAAGTGCAATCTGAGCCTCATAGGCTGCGGGGCGGAAAATACGGTCATCACCTACAGCAACTCGGCTCGCATGCTCTGGCCCGACAGGGAGCAGGAGATAGGCACTAGGGGAAGCGCCTCGGTGTTTGTCGATGCCGACAATGTGGTGTTCGAGGACTTGAGCATCCGCAATGACGCCGGGGAGGTGGGCCAGGCCGTGGCCCTTATGACCAACGGCGACAGGATTCTGCTGCGCCGCTGCCATATCATCGGCAATCAGGATACTATTTACACCTACGCCCGTTATGGGGAGAACGGACAGACCTGCCGCAGCCTCTACGTGGACTGCCTGATAGAGGGGACGACCGACTTCATCTTCGGCCCGGGGCGCTGCTGGTTCGAAAACTGCGAGATCCGCTCCAAGCGCAACAGCTACCTCACGGCCGCCTCCACCTTCGAGGGGGAGAAATACGGCTACGTCTTCAACCGCTGCCGCCTGACTGCGGCCCCGGGCATCGACAAGGTCTATCTGGGCCGCCCGTGGAGGGACTATGCCAACGTGGTCTATCTCAACTGCGAGATGCTTTCCCATATCCGGCCGGAAGGCTGGCACAACTGGAACAACCCCGCCAGAGAGAAAACGGCCTTCTATGCCGAATACGGCTGTTACGGCCCCGGCGCCGACAGTTCGCACAGAGTGGGCTGGTCTCATCAGCTCAGCGATGCTCAGGCGCAGGACTATACCGTGGACAAGATGATGTACAACTCTGATTCCGATGTGTGGAATCCATTGAATACCAAGCAATAAGATGATATCATTCTCAAGCATCCTGCTTTCCCTGCTCTTCGCGGCGGCTCCGCTGCAGCGCGAAACGCTCGACCTTTCGGGAAACGACTGGAGCATCACCCTTGACAAGGACGCCAAGTGGGAGAGCGACAGCCTCTACCTGCCTCCGGTCAATCTCGCCGCCCTTCCCGTGAACCTCCCCTCCGGCGGATGGGCTCTTCTGGAAAATCCGTCCGTGAGAGGGGTGCATCTCCCCGCAACCGTGGAAGAGCATCTCTGGGGCTGGAACGGGGAGACTTTCGGGGTCACCGGCAACTATGTAGGGGTCTCGTGGTTCGAGACGGCGGTGGAGGTGCCCTCATCCTGGGAGGGGAGGAGAGTCTCCATCGATTTCGAGGCGGTGCGTTTCCGGGCAGAAGTCTTTGTGAATCATCGTCTTGCCGGCTACGATCTGGTCAACGGCACTCCGTTCAGCTTCGATGTTACGGATTATCTGGAGTACGGGAAGCGCAACCTTATAAGCGTGCGCATCACCGACCCCAACGGCAACTTCAACTGGAAGGACTCGCAGGTCTATAGCTGGGGGGAATATCTGACCAACCCCTCGCACGGCTTCGGGGGCATCACCGGCAAGGTGAAGCTCACCGCCACGGACAGGACATATATCTCCGACATCTATGTGCAGAACCAGCCGGATCCGCGCGAGGTCAAGATTCTGGTGAACGCGACTGCGGACAAGGCCTCGGCCCGGGTTCCGCTCATCATCTCCATAAGGGAGAAAGGCGGCGGGGAGGTCTGGTCGAGGAGATATTCCGCCTCGCTCTCAGAAGGGGAGAATACTCTGCAATATACCGTCAGACTGCCCGGAGCCAAGCTTTGGAGCGTGGATGAGCCGAATCTCTACGATCTGAGCGTCAGCCTGGGGCAGGACAGCGACAGCCGCCGCTTCGGCTTCCGCTGGTTCGAGCTGCGGGACGTGGACGGCGACAGGCAGTTCTACCTCAACGGCAGGCGCATCGTGCTGCGCACCTCCATCTCCTGGAGCTTCTGGCCGGACAACGGGGTCATGCCTTCCGACGATCTCGCCCGCCGTCAGGTGGAGGCGGCCAAGGGGCTGGGACTCAACATGCTCAACTTCCACAGGGCCATAGGCCAGGGGGACGTTTTCAAGTGGGCCGACGAGCTGGGCCTCCTCTATTGGGAGGAGCCGGGCGGCAACCAGTATCCCGTCTCCCGCTTCGACGACGACAATCTTCAGAGCCGCTTCTACTTCGCCTATCGCAACGAGAAGCTGCGCCGCATGATAATGCGTGACCGCAGCCATCCGAGTCTGGTGATATACAATATGCACAACGAGCGCGGCGCGTGGCCGCAGAGGCAGGATTATGAGCAGATGTCCATGGGCCACGCCCTCGATCCGAGCCGCATCCTCGTGTACAATTCCTGCAACGGCAACAACCCCGAGGTCGTCCCGGACGCTCATTTCAAGACCAACCTCATGCCTTTCGACACCACTTTCCGCGACACGGGCTGGTGGGACAACCATCACGCGGGAGGGCCGGGCGTATATCACGACGCTCTCTACGTCTCCCGGGACGAGTACCTCCGGGGCAGCACCAATCGCGGGGAGATCGTAATCTGGGGCGAGGAAGGGGCCATAGGCACCCCGCCGCGTCTCCAGCTCATCCGTGACGAGATTCTCTCCTCCGGCAGGACTTCCTCCTGGGAGGCAAGGGACTATCTTGACTGGTATGAGGCTTATGATAAGTTTCTCAAAGAGAAGGGGTTCGGCAAGGCTTTCCCTACTGTGGACGATCTCACCGTGGCGATGGGCAATGTGTCCTATTACTATCAGGGACGCATCATCGAGAACATACGCATCAACAACGTGGTCGACGGCTATGCGATCAACGGCTGGGAGAGCATGAAGCTCGAGAACCACTCCGGAGTCGTGGACAACTACCGCCACTTCAAGGGAGATCCGGAGCTGATAGCCCGCTACAACCGTCCTCTGCTGCTGTCCGTGAAGCTCAACCACAAGGTGCTCCCGGTAGGCAGGACCACCACCGCCGATATTTTCATCATCAACGAGAAGAACCTCCGGGGCAGCTATACCCTTGAAGTGGACTACAGGCTCGCCGACGGCAGTCTTGTCGATTCGCGCAGCGCGAAGGTGAAGGTCAGCGGCGGGAACGTATATGGCGAGTGCCTTGCCGGGGGCTTTGACTTCAAGGTTTCCGATGCCGGCTACAGCCGTGTCGAGGCCCGGCTCGTGAAGGGCGGGAAGACGGTATGCGAGGGGAGCGATGAGATTTTCGCGGTGAAGCTCGACGCTTCCCTCATCAGTTCCGACGGGTCGGTCGCCGACAGCAGCGGGAGGGTGTCAGCCTTCCTGTCGAGTCTCGGGGTGCATCCCCGCGAATACGTGTCCGGGACTCCGGGCGGAAAGTATCTTGTAGTCGGACAGTTCGAGCCGCAGCAGTGGGGGAGCGGGATGAGCGACATCATGGAGTGGGTCTATAAGGGGCATACTCTGATTGTCGTGGACAAGCCGGAACGCTGGGCTGAATACCTCGCCGACAAGGAGGTGCTCGACTACCGGGGCGGCAAGAAGATAGGTACGGCCTGGTACGGAGGCAACTTCTTCAACCGTGCCCATCCCGTGTGGGACGGGCTGCCTCAGGACTGCGTCTTCAACTGGGAATATCAGTGCTTCGCCACCTATAACCGCCGCCGCATAGGTCTGCGCTGCGAAAACGGCGAGACGCTCGCCGCAGCCGTCGCCGACCACAAGAAGGAGCTGTACTCGGTTCTGAGCCTCATACGCGCCGGCAGGGGGCAGGTGATTCTCACTTCGCTTGACATCCCCGCCTGCATCAGCGACATCGGCGCCCCGTCACAGGGAGGCTTGCGCGAAGGCGACGTGGTGGACGGGATGTATGAGGCGATGGGGACTTTCGACGTCAGCGGGGAAAACGGAGCCAATGTCGTGGGTCAGCAGCTGCTGCTCAACATGATGAAGCTCTCAGACTTGCTCTAAGAGCCGAAAAGCTTCTTGCGGTACTGCGTCGGTGACACTCCGAAGTGCTTCTTGAAGGCTTTGCTGAAATAGTGCGAGTCGTTGAAGCCGGTCATATATGCTATCTCCGATATCGGACTGGCGCTGTTTCTCATCATCTCCGCGGCTTTGCTGAAACGCAGGTCGCGGAGATATTCCGTAGGGGCCTTCCCGAGCAGGGTCTTGCATTTCTCGAAGAGGGTGGAACGGCTTACGCCGATGGCTGCGGCCATCTCTTCGGCGTTGAGCTCTCCGTTGTCCAGATTCTCCTCAAGGAAGGAGAGGAACGCCTCCTTGAAGCGCCTCTCTTCATCGCTGAGCGGCCTTTCCGGCTGCGGCTCGATGTCGGCGGGGGTATCGGAGTTCTCCGAAGTCTCGTCGGGAAGTGAATGAGAGTTCTTTCGCCTCCGGAGGAGCAGATACCCGGCCCCGAAGAGCATGATTATCCCCACCAGGAAGCCAAACTGAAGATAGCTGGCGATTTTGGGCCGGACGATTATGCTGATTTTCAGTTCGTTGTCGGTGTAGGCCCCGTCGGCGTTGGTGGATCTTAGAAAGATGGCGTGATGCCCGGTTCTGAGGTTGTCGAGGCTCACCACAGGGGTGTTCCCGAGCTGTGTCCACTCCTTCTCGCGGTCCGTTTTCCATGAGTAGCTGATGTTTTTCGGGCCGTTCATGTCCACCGCCTCGAAGCTTATGGTCAGCCTGCCGTTTCCGCGCACTTCGATGACCCCGCTGTTCCCGGGGTAGATTCTTTCGCCTGCGAAGCGGCAGGCGGAGAGGACTATCTTCGGAGAGAAGGTGCTGTTGGAGATGTCCTTCGGGTTGAAATACAGGATTCCCGCAGTCGTGCTGAAGAGGATGTTGCCGTTCTTTGAGATGAGCGGGCGGCCTTCGGCCAGGGTGAAGTCTTTGCCGATTCTCTCGTAAGACCAGCCGATGACTTCGCCCGTGTGAGGATTATATCTGTTCAGTCCGCCGTAGCTTGAAATCCAGATGTTCCCGTCACCGTCCTCTATCGAGGAAAAGACGAAATCGGACATCAGGCCGTTTTCTTTATTGACTGCCTCGACTTTCTCTTTCCCGTCGGGGGAGAATAGAAGCAGGCCGCCGCCGAAAGACGACACGTACATCTTCCCTCCCCGTGTGAACATGATATGCTGGATGTCGTGCTTCTCCGTGTCGGAGAATCTCTCGAAGCGCATCTGCTCCGCTTCGGCGTCCGGGTTCCCGCAGACGAATATGCCGTTCCGTCCGCAGGCGAAGAGACGCCCGTCCGGCCCGAAGCATATATGCCGTATCTTGTCCATCTGTGCGGTGGGGGACAGGATGCGGTTCTTGGAGCTTATGAATTTGCGGCCTTCCTTGTCTCCGTCCCAGATGTCGGTATAGGCGATGCTGCCGTCGAATGAGCCTATCCACAGCCGTCCGTGCGGCCCCTGCGTCAGACAGTACACGAGGTCGCCGTTCATCCCGAAGAGGCTCTCGTCCGACTTGGGGTAGGCTCTCGGGCGGAACTCCGGATTGAGGCTGAGACCGGGGGCCGTGTTCTCGACTATGCCGCCCCCTTTGGTTCCTATCCAGATGTGTCCCTGCGCGTCTTCCGTTATGCTGTATGCCGGGTTGGGCAATCTCCAGTCGGTGATCCTGCGGAACTTCTCGTCGAGCAGATGAATCCTGCCGTCTTTGGTTCCGGCGTAGATGAGGCCGTCTTTGTCCTGGGCCACGGCTCTGACGCTGTTCTCCGGCGACGGAGCGCCGCTGCTGTCAAAAGCCGCCAGACGGAATCCGCTCTCTTTTCTGGAGGCCATTCCTACTCCGCCCCAGCTTCCGGCGAACCAGATATTGTCCTGGCTGTCAAGGTGAACCGTCAGCAGATTGTTCTCTTCGTTCCATCCGTCGGGGACTTTGCTTTCATATTTGAGGGGCTCAAGCCTCATTGTCTGGCGGTCGAAGCGGCCTATGCCTCCGAGCGCGGACCATATCCAGATGTCCCCTTCCCTGTCGATGAACGACTGCGGTGCGCTGCCGAGGAAGCAATCTGCCGGAACCGTTATGCCGCCCAGCTCCCATTTATCCATTCCGAGCAGCGAGAGTCTCCCGTCGTCCGAGCCCAGAATCAGGTCGAGCGTTCCGGGGATGGCTGTGATGAGCTTTATGTCGAAGGGGGCCTTTGTGTTGAGCTCAAAGACTTTGCCGTCAATCACTTCCACGATTTTGCCATCTTCGCTGCCGAAGCGCAGGGCCCCGCCGGAGTTTTCGATGCAGAAACCCGGAAGCCCGCTTATCTTCTCCCTGTTGCGCAGGATCCCTGCATCGGTGGCTGTCCAGACATTGTCTTCCGCATCCTTATATATGCCGTTCACCTTGTTGGGGCCGGGTGCCGTGTATTCATGGAGAGAGCAGGACCGTCCGGCATCGGAGTATCTGGTGCGGAGTATGCTGTTGGAGGAGGAGACAAAGCAGAAATCATCCGAGGACAATCTGTAGATTCTGCTGATGCCATGTCCGGCGGCGATGAGGCTGAACTTCTCGGTCCTGGGGTCGAAGCGGTACAGCGTGCCGTCGTAGGAGAGCGCCCATATCTGCCCGAATCCGTCTTTCTCTATTTTCTCGAAGCGGTTGTTGCTCTTTTCTTCTGCTCCGTCCCGGGAGCTGACATTGAAGCCGGTGAAATAGGTTCCGCCGAAACGGTAGATTCCGGACCAGGTGGCAAGCCACATGCATCCGTTACCGTCCTGCGTCATGTCCTGAATTCGCGTCATTGGGAGTCCGTCCTCTCCGAGGTGATATGCGAAGCGATATCCCGGATCCGCCATCGACGGTATGGCGGCCGCGATGGTCAAGAAAAGCGATATGAATAGACTTTTTATCACAGAAAGTTCTGTCGATGCGGCTTTTTGGACGATTTTACACCTTTTACAGATGCAAATATACGACTTTTTTCTTTGTCCCGCTTACCTTTGCAATGTCACCTTCAGTTCTAACCATAAAATTTCCGGGGCTACGGAACATGTTGTCATTGTGGTAATTTGTTTTGGTGTTCGGTAGTTTCGGATCTTATGAAGGCGGCACCTTGCTTAGACTATCCTGGGTATTAGCGGTTAATAATTTTGTATTCGAGTAAGGGAGGCATCCAGGAGCCTCCCTTTTTAATTTTATGGCTGTATTCTTGTCTTATCTTATCGGGAAGAGGTAGAACTTCCTGCCCGCTTTGAAGTCAATCATCCACTGGTCGAAGATGATGTGGTCATCGACCGCTCCCAGCGACAGGGTGTGGCTGCCCGCGCTCAGCTTGAGCGGGATTTCCACCACGGCCTGTCCCCGCATCACGTTCTTCTTCCATCTCTCGCTGCGGAAAGGTTCCTTGATGGAGAAGACCTGCGCCTCGGCTCCGTCCACAGCCACGCAGAAGCGGATATCGCCCCTGTCGTTGGCCTGGGTAGGGATGAGGGCGACCCTCAGCACCGCGTCTCCGGATGCGTCGGTGCTGAAGCTGTACTCGAGCTTCCCTCCCTTTGATACCGGAACGGCGTTGCCGCTGTGTCCGAGGTTCTGCACCGGGGTGACTTCAACGCTCGAAGAGGCGTAGTCGCAGGCGTTGAACGCCGCATAGTCCTCCCCGCTCGATGCGAGCTCTCCGGCCTTCCACTCTGCGGCATATTCTCCCCACTGGCCGCATTCGGCCTCGGTGAGAGCTACAGGAAGCAGCGGAGCGCGGAATACGTAGAGGTCCCTCGGCCTGTCGGACATCATCCCGCGCCATCTGCCGCCCGCAAGCTCTTCGTTGTAGTAGCGGGTGAGGCTGCGTATCTTCTGGTATGCGGTCTGGCTGCGGGCTGCGGCGGCCATCATGACGGTGTCCGTGCGCCATACTCCCGGAGCATAGGTCGTAAGCGCCCTCTGACGCGATTTCTGCGCATAGAGCATCTTCTCCGCCATGGCTGCGGTGGCCTCCACCGGATAGACGATTCCGGCGAAATAGGCGTCGCGGCTCCTCTCGGGGACGAGAGCTCCGGCTTCTCTCACCTCGGCCACCAGGGCGCGGAACGAATCGATGTACCTCTGCGCCTCATCCCCGAACTCGCTGAAACTGAACTCGGTATTCGAAACTTGAGACAAGCCTCCCGGATATCTCTTCTTGTCGGCAAGCTCCACCTGGCTCCAGCCCATGAACTCCGGCCTTCTCATCGAGGCGAGCCTGTAGAACTCCGGCATCACCTCGGCGAGCTTCTGCGCGACGGCGCTTCCGTACTCCCTCTCCAGCCAGGAGACGAGGTGGGAGTTGATGCTGCGGGGTCCCGTGAAATCCACGTTCCAGGCCATGTCGAGGAAGAACTCCAGGTCGTATGATGCCACCTTAGGGTCGTGGACGTTGACTATCCAGAGCTTGCGGACATTGTGGTCGTAGGCCTGACGCATCTCGTGGTAGATGAGTCCCGGCTGGGTCGTGCTCAGCCACAGGCAGTCGTGAGGCCGTCCGGCGTAGCTCAGGTGATAGTACACCCCGGCCCCTCCGCTGCGCTTCTGCTGCTCGGTATCGCTCAGGCGGGTCATGTAGCCGTAGTTGTCGTCGCACCATACTATCGTGACGTCTTCCGGCACGTTGAGTCCGTTCTCCATTATCTCCAGCACTTCCTTGTACGGCATGAACATCTGCGGCACGCGGCTCAGATCCTTGTCGCTGTACTTGCGCAGCAGCTCCCTCTGGTCATCGATCACCTTCTGCAGGGCGACGGTCTTCTCCTCCATCGTCTTCACCCCCTCCATCGAGCCGTCGTGGATGCCGCGCATGCCGATGGTGTAGAGGGCGTCGCGCCCCTTCATCTCGATGAGCCTTTCCGTCCAGTAGTCCTTGACGGATTGCGAGTTGGTGATATAGTTATATGGGCCGCGCTCCGCCACGCTCCATTCCTCGACATTGTTGCGCAGCAGCGGTTCGCAGTGCGAAGTGCCGATGAATATCCCGCAGGAATCCGCCGCCTCGCGTGCTCCGGGAATCTTGAAGAACGGGGTCGTGAAGTTGTGCATCCCCGGCCATATCGTGTTGGCTCTCAGACGCAGCAGCAGGCGGAAAAGTTCGCGGTAGGTGTCGGCGCTGATGGTGCCCGGGTTCTCCTGAGGAGAGAACGTCATCGTGCTCCATGGGCGGAAGCTCCAGTCCTCGTCGTTGAGGAAGAAGCCCCGGTACTCCACGGACGGGTGCTGGAAGGTGCTGAAGCCCTCCGGCAGTTCAAGGGAGGAACGCTTCTGCGGGCGGGAATCTCCCCACCATATCCATGGCGAGACCCCCGCGAGGCGGGAGACCTCCAGGGCCCCGTATGCCGTGCCTCGGCCGTCGGAGCCCACCACGACAATCTGGGAGCCGTGTGTCCCGACATAGAACGCTTCCTTGACAAAGCCCAGGGAGTCCGCCACGTCGGAAGGGACTCCGAGTCTGCGGAGGTTGGCTTTCTCCTTGTCATATTGGATGATTCTGATGGTGGCGGTGCCGGGAGCCGCCCGGCGGGTGGTCATGTCCGTGACTTCTTCAAGGTCGCCTTGAAGCATTTCAACGGCAACGCCGACCACAGGGTCGGCGTTACGTGATACTGAGAGGCTGACAGGAGAAGCTCCGTTGAACCACAGAAACGCCAATATTGCGAGCGTTCCCATATTATGCAACTTTTACTTTGAAAATAGCTTTGTGTATCGTCCCTTCCCCGATGAGAGGAGCATGGGCCGTGTCGGTGTCGAAGACGATCTTCTCTCCGGCTTTGACGCTGACGGTCTTCCAGTCCTTGTCCTTGTAGAAGAGGATGTCCTTTTCGTGGTTGAACTCCCCGTCCTGCTCGCGGCATTCGCTGCGCGGCTTCACTCCGAAGCTCTCGCCCTTGGAGAGAGGAACCTGGATGTCGATGTACTTGTCGTGCACTTCGAGACGGGCCTGCTCCGGGGTCTTCATCTGCGAATCGACGATGTTCACGAAGAGATTGTCGGAGTCGATTATGTGCTTTCCGTTCTCGAGCGAATTCAGGTCATTGGCGGCCATGTACTCGAGAGCCTTGATATAGTTGGGATTCTTTGTGTAGTCCATGATTTAGAAATTAAAGTAGTTTTTTGCGTTGTTGTATGAGATGTCCTCGATCATCTGACCGATTCTCTCCATTTCGGAGGCGGGGAGCTTGCCGTTCTCGACGTCGGTTCCCACGACGTCGCAGAGGATGCGCCTGAAGTATTCGTGGCGCGGGTAGCTGATGAAGCTGCGGGAGTCGGTGAGCATCCCGACGAAGCGGCTGAACAGACCCAGCACCGAGAGCGCGTCCATCTGGCGGCGCATGCCCACTTCCTGGTCGAGGAACCACCAGCCGGAGCCGAACTGCATCTTGCCGGGAACCGTGCCGTCGTTGAAGTTGTAGGCCATCGTCATCATCACCTCGTTGTCCTTTGGGTTGAGGCAGTAGAGGATTGTCTTGGTGAGCTTGTCCTCCGATGCGAGACGGTTGAAGAAGCTGTTGCCGGCGGCGGCGATCTCCTGATCGTGGATGGCATCGTATCCGGTGTCCGGGCCGACGAGGCTGAACATCTTGGCGTTGTTGTTGCGGATGGCCCCGATGTGGAACTGCTGCGCCCAGCCCGCTTCCGCATCCATCACGGCCTGGTCGTGCAGGAACGCGCTGCGGAACTTCTCAAGTTCGTCCGCCCCCGGTTTTTTCCCCGCGAGGACAGCCTTGAAGATCGCTTCAATCTCGGAATCGGTATAGGAAGCAGAGTAGAAGTTCTCCAGTCCGTGGTCGGAGAGCTTGCAGCCCATGGACGTGAAGAAGTCGTGACGCTTCTGCAGGGCCTCCTGAAGGTCGGCGTAGGAGTCGATTTCCATTCCGGCCGCTTCTCCGAGCTTTGTGAGGTACTCCTTATAGGATGCGGGGTCTTCGATGGCCATCGCCTTGTCCGGTCTCCAAGCAGGGATGACCTTGGTGCCGAACGGGTGCTCGGCGATCATCTTGTGCCAGCGCAGGTCATCGGCCGGGTCATCGGTGGTGCAGACGGTCTCGACTCCGAACTTGCGGATGAGGGCCTGTCCGCGGAACTCCTCCGTGGCGAGCTTGGCGTTGCACTCCTCGAATATCTCTCTCGCGGTGGCCGGGCTGAGGAGCTTGTCAATTCCGAAAACCCTGCTGAGTTCGAGATGCGTCCAGTGATAGAGAGGGTTGCGCATAGTGTAAGGCACGGTCTCGGCCCACTTCTCGAAGGTCTCCCAGGCGCTGTGCCTGCCGCCGGTGAGATAGTCCTCGGACACGCCGTTGGCCCTCATCGCCCTCCACTTGTAGTGGTCTCCGTAGTGGCCGTCCACGAGCCAGAGCTGCGTGATGTCGCGGAACTGTATGTTCTCCGCAATCTGTTGAGGCACGAGATGGCAGTGATAGTCGATTATCGGCATCTTCTCGGCGTGTTCGTGATAGAGCTTCCGCGCCGTGGCGCAGGAAAGCATGAAGTCATCATTTATGAATGGCATGGTGCAAAAAGTTTTAGTCTATAAAAGTAATCAATTCCGTGTTAATATGCAATCAGATTCCAGATGTCCCTGAGCCGCTGCTCCGGATTCCATCTGCCGTCGAAGGCCCACTCGGCGGTCATCTGCCAGGATTCCACCGGATTTTCCGCCTTCTGGATGTTGTTGTCCATCCAGCCGCTCTGCCCGCCTTCGCGGATGTCCCTCCAATAGTATATGCGCTGCCCGAGGGCGCAAGGGTCGAGCACCTTGTCGGAATATGCGTACATGACATCCCGGTTGAGAATGTTCGGGCTCATCACGCTGTGGAGGATGAAGATCTGGTGGTCGTGGTGATAGCGTCCGAGCAGGGTGGGGGTGCTCGCGTCGAAGTTGGAGTTGGTGATGACGAACTTCTTGTCTCTGTCCCCGCGAGCGTCGTGCCAGATCATCGCCCTGCCGCCTCCGTAGAAGCGGCATCTGGTGGCGTAGCACCAGCCGCGCGGACAGATGAAGTCCACTCCCGGGCAGTCTATCTCGAGGTCGGCGTGATAGTACATGCCGTCTCCGCCCTTGGCCCAGAGGGCCAGAGCGTCATTGCCGTTCGAAGTGATGGTGCAGTTGACTATGATGCTGCGCGTGGCGGCTCCCCTTATGGTGAAGCGGTGCCTCACCCAGTGGGGCTGCATCGTCTCGTCCGGGGTCGCGTCGAAGTCGTTGCGGACCGTGAATCCGCTGATGACGCAGTCCGAAGCGCTCTCCCCGAGCTCTATGATCGTCCCCGGCTCTTTCTCTCCCGGCTTGAGGTCTTTTTCGGACAGTGCGATGACGGTGCCCTCCCTGTCTTCTCCGACGAGAATCACGTTCGGCTTGTCAATCTTGAGAGCCTGCCTGTATTCTCCCTTGAGCACCAGAATCTTGAACGGCTCTTCTCCCTGTGACGGGGCCTTGTCGAGGGCTGCCTGAATGCTTTCTCCCGGCCTTACGACCACATCGTACTTCTTCGGATCGAGGACGGGTTCGCGGAACATCTCGATGGTGCCGTTCTCGTTGGCCCCCTTCGTCTCAAGGCTTATCTTGACCTTGTGCCCGGGGTCATATTTCTCGGCCCAGACCTCATACAGAGGGTAGAGCTCGGCAGGGCGGTAGTTGTACCAGCTGTATCCGCTGCGCCTCTCGCGTCCGATCTGTTCCAGGCGGCGGCGCTTTATCCCGTCACGGTCGCAGACATAAGGTTCGTTGAGCTCAAGGTCGTAGAAACGGGCCCACACCGGGGCTGCGGACGGGTCCGGGTCGAGGCGGGTGTTTTTCTCCCCGTATTCGTTGACGGTCCTGATGGCCTTGATGCCGGTGAGCTTGTATTTGTCAAACCACTTCATCGCCCCGTGCACGGCCTCCTTGACCCTCTTGTCGGGGTTCGGAAGTTCCATCAGCAGGCGCACGATAGGCACGCTCTCCGCAGAGCAGAATGAAGGCAGCTCGTAGGCCCTCGCCGAGGCGGGTGTGAGAGTCTCCGGGTCGTTCTGCTGGCACCATACGGTCGGCTTGCCCTTCACGCGGATCTGCGAGTTGAGAATGCACTCTATCCCCATGTCGAAAGAGCGCTGCAGCCGGGTCTTCATCTCATCGTCCACGAGGTCTCCCCCGAACGGAGCCACCCCGTCGATGATGTCCCTGAAGAGCTCGAGGGTGTTGACCATCGCGTCGTCGTTGAAAGTGACGTTGACCTGATAGCCGCTCATCTCCGGCCAGAACTGCGGCCAGCCGCCGTTGTCGTACTGCCCGCTGAGAAGGTACTCCACTCCGTTGCGGAATCCCTCGCGATAGCGCCCGTCGGAGCTTGCCCCGTAGAGCCTTGCAAGATAGATCATCTGCATCGTGGTGGCGTCGTTGTCGATGGTCGAGTCGTTGCGGCGGGACTTGTCCTGCTGTACTTGGGCGAGTTCCCTGTCCGTCATCCTGCGGGCCATGTCGATGTTCTTGGGCCATCCGCCCGTGCATCTCTGATAGACGAGAACCTGATCCCCGATGCGGCGCGCCTCGTCCGTGCGGAAGAACTCCGCTTCGGTCTCCCTGAGGCCTTTGGAAGTCTGGGCCGACGTCTCCGCCGGGCAGAAAGTAAGGCCCGAGAACAAAAGCAGGCAGAAGGCCGCCCTGCTGATAAATTTATGCATTGTGTTTGAATTTTAATAAACCTCCACCGAACCTCCGTCGTTCTTCTGGATTTCGGAAATCGCGAAATATCCGATTTTCGCCCCTATCCACTCGCCCTCGCGTCCGGTGAATTCCGGCCCGAAGGTCTTGAATTTCTTCCCGTCCAGGCTATAGGAGAACGTGCAGATGCAGTCCTTCTCCACTTTCACGCGGACCCACACCGTGTTGAAGTCCTCCTTTTCGAGCTGAGAAGAGCAGAGAATCTGCTCCTTCGCCCCCTTGTTCGCGTCGATGCAGTCGCGGCGGACTATGGAGAGCTTCTCTCCGTCATAGTTGAGCTCGATGGTGCTGTAGCTGCGTCCGGTCACGACCACTCCGACCCTCTCGGAAGCATAGGACGGACGATAGACGAGCTTGGTGGTGAATTCCATGCTCGGCCCCACAACTTTCTCTGCCAGAATATTCGGCGTGTCGCGCAGGTTGCGCCATCCCTCCGGACTCTTGATGCAGTTGAGCCTCAGGCAGCCGAGAGACGGGTTGAGCATGTACCAGTGGAACTTCGGATTGGCCTCCCACTGCCAGTTGAGCGGGATGGAGGTTCCGGTGAATCCGGTACTTGTCGCAAGGGCGCTTACTCCGCTGAGTTTCATTCCCTTGTACTGCTCGGCAACGGCCGGTCTGCGGTATTGGAGCACCGGCTCTCCGATGCCGTCCCCGTTCTGGTCAACTCCGATGATGCACCAGCCGTCCTCGCTCCAGCTCATAGGCTGGAGATGGCAGATGCGGCCCCAGGCATAGCGGTCTTCGAAGTGGATGAACCAGTCGTCGCCGGCTACGTCCGTGACCCAGCCGCCCTGATGCGGGCCGTGGATGTCGGTGTTGCCCTGATGAAGCACGGTGCGCTTCTCATAAGGGCCGTAAACGTTGCGGGAGCGCAGCACGAGCTGCCAGCCCTCCTTGACACCGCCCGAAGGAGCGAAGATGTAGTACCAGCCGTTTCTTTTGTAGAATTTCGGGCCCTCGACGGTGTCATCTCCGGTTTTCGTGCCGTCGAAGACGAGCACCTGGTCGGAAATCACCCTGGTGCAGTCCTTGTCGAGTTCGCAGACGTTGAGGATGCTCTTGAAGCCGGCGCGTGACCCTGCCCAGGCGTGGACGAGATACACCCTCCCGTCGTCGTCCCAGAGAGGGCTCGTGTCAATCATGCCCTTTCCCTCCAGTACGAGCTGAGGCTTGCTCCACTCCCCGCGCGGGTCTGTGGAGTTAATCTGGAAAATCCCCTTGTCCGGGTCTCCCCAGAAAATCCAGTAGCGTCCCCCATGATAGCGTATGCACGGGGCGAAGACCCCGTTGCCGTGTGAGGGGGCGTCGAATGCGGGGCCCATCTCGGGAAGGGCCGCCCCCGCTATCTCCCAGTCCACGAGGTTGGTGGAGTGCAGAATCTGAAGTCCCGGAAAACAGGTGAACGACGAGGCGGTCATCCAGTAGTCATCCCCGACGCGGATTACGTCCGGATCTGAGTAGTCCGAAAATAGAATGGGGTTGGTGTACTTGCCGGCACCGGGGGCAATCATGAGCAGCGATGCCAGCAGTGAAAGGAGTGTGTTCATTATCTATCGGTTTTAATCTTGTTGAGTGTGTCTTGGTCTCGTAGGAACTCTTCGGGCCTGAGGACTTTAGGAGTTATTCTGAGCTTGTAGATGGCTCCCTTGAACCAGCATACCAGGTTCTGCCTTACTCCAAGGGAGGTCTTTCCCTCGCCGATGAGCGGCTCATAGGGCAGGGTTCCGCTGCACTGCTCGACTCCGTTCACAAAGCTCCTGAGCCCGTCCTTTCCGGCTGTCAGCGTCAGGTTGTACCAGCTGCCGCAGGGGTGTGTCAGCTGCGGGTCTATCAGCACGCAGGATTTCTCCTTGCTGCCCAGGTGCACGAAAGCGTCGAAGTACCAGGTGCTGTCGGGCTTGACCCTGCTTTCGAACATCACCCGCGCCCCGCCGTAGGCTCCGAGGTGCATGAATCTCTGCTCGAATGCGCTCCCCGGGTACTGATTGAATATCATCTCGATGGTGAATTCTTCCATTCCGGCAAGCGGCACGCTGTCGAGCATCACTCCGTCGTCCACCCCGTCGAATTCCACGGCCTTGCCGAGATTGGTTTCTATGATTTTAGGTTCTCCGAGGACCTGCAATACTTCCGGGTGGCTGTCCGCAGTCCATTCGATGACTCCCGGCAGCTGCAGCAGGAGTCCAAGCATCAGTGTTATCATATTTGCGGTTCTGTTTTTTTAAAAAAGGCTCCGTGCTGCGGAAAAGTGCCGCACGGAGCCCTCGATGGTATGGGCCATGTTTATGGCCGGGGTCTATTTGAGCTTGCCCACGATGTCGAACCACTCGCCCGAGGTCTTCACGTCGCCCTTGGACCAGCATGATCCGTAGTAGTAGGTGAAGGTCTCGCCCGATTTTACGCTCCTCGTGCAGATTCCGTGCGCTCCGTCAGGGGTGACGGATACGGACTGCGCTCCGGGAACATATACGGCGACTCCGAGCATTCCGTCCTCCGGCTCGATGCTCTGGTCTGAAGCGTGCTCCCAGATGGCGTAGCGGTCAGCGCCGATCAGCTCGTCCACTATGGTGTTCTGGCCGGGGTGGCGGAACACTCCGGCGGCGATGTCAATCGATTCGGCTCCGCTGAAGTTGTAAGTGTCCTCCACCTTGGTGAAGTAGGTGTCGGATGTCACGGTGAACTTCTTGTCGAGGCTCACCTTGACTCCGGCCGCTTCCCACTCCGGATAGTGAAGCACGAAGACGACCTTGTCCGCGCCCTCTTCGACCATGTCATAGGAACGCCAGTTGGTGGCAGGATACCACAGCTCCCCGTTGATATAAGGCACGGAAGCTCCGCCGCCCAGGCTGACAGCCACTTTGTAGCAGTCCTTTCCGCCGTGGTCGTGATGGTAGAATTCGCTGTCGTTCATCGCGGCGGCATACCACTCGTTGGCCACGAGCTTGCCCGGCAGCTTCACCCAGATGTCTATGCCAGGGGAAGTCGGGTTCCCCTCAAGCGCCTTGCCGTAGATGCGGCCGGCGACGAGGTTGTTCTCGAAGACGAAATCGTCAGCTCTTTCGGGCACGTAACGCGCCATCACCTTCTGCCCGCTCTCGGAAGAGCAGGCGCAAAGGCCGGCGCAGAGCGCCAATGCAAGAAAAATCTTTTTCATCTCTCTTACTTGAGGTCGGTAGTTGCGCACCAGTCCATATCGTTGTAGTCATCGTTCTCGCCGCACATGCCCCAGATGAAAGTGTAGTTGCGGGTTGCGCATGCGGAGTGGATGCTCCACTGCGGAGAGATGACGGCCTGCTCGTTGTGCATCCAGATGTGGCGGGTCTCCTGCGGCTCTCCCATGAAGTGGCATACCGCCGCGTCCTCCGGGAGTTCGAAGTAGAAGTACACCTCCATACGGCGGTCGTGAGTATGGGCCGGCATGGTGTTCCAGGTGCTGCCCGGAGCAAGTTCGGTCATGCCCATCTGAAGCTGGCAGCAAGGCACAACCTCCTTGACGAGAAGGCGGTTGATGGTGCGCTCGTTGGACTCTTCGAGAGACCCAAGGTGCATCACCACCGCATCCTTCTTTGTCACCTTCTTCACGCCGGTCTCGCGATGGGCCGTGGCGGAGCAGAAATAGAAGCGGGCCGGTTTGTCGGCCGAGTCGCTCTTGAAGATCACGTCACGGTCGCCGCGTCCCACGTAGAGGGCCTCCTTGTATTCGAGGTGATACTCCTCGTCTCCTACGACCACCTCTCCCGCGCCCCCGACGTTGATGATTCCGAGTTCGCGGCGCTGTGTGAAGTAGTCGGCGCGGAGAATCTCCGGGGCGGAGAGCTTCAGATCCTCCTTGACAGGGACTGCGCCTCCGGCGATGATGCGGTCGAACATCGAATAGACCATGTTGATTTCGTCAGCGACCATGACGTTCTCCACAAGGTACTCCTTGCGGGTGCGCTCGGTGTCGTAATGCTTCGCGTCGATGTTGCTTGAAGCCTGACGTACTTGACAATTGAGCTTCATATCCCTTATTTAGGCTGTTTGCCGATATAGGCGAGGATGCCTCCGTCCACATAGAGAACATGTCCGTTGACCGCATCGGAAGCGTGGGATGCGAGGAACACTGCAGGGCCGCCGAGTTCAGACGGGTCAAGCCAGCGTCCGGCAGGGGTGCGGCTGACGATGAACTGGTCGAAAGGATGACGGCTGCCGTCGGCCTGACGCTCGCGGAGCGGAGCGGTCTGAGGGGTGGCGATGTAGCCCGGTCCGATGGCGTTGCAGTTGATGCCGTACTCGGCATACTCGGCGCAGATGTTGCGGGTCAGCATCTTGAGGCCTCCCTTGGCTGCGGCGTAGGCAGATACGGTCTCGCGTCCGAGCTCGGACATCATCGAGCACATGTTGATGATCTTGCCCTCGTGACGCTCCATCATCTCAGGAAGCACGGCGGAAGATACGATGAACGGCCCCACGAGGTCGATGTCGATAACCTGCTGGAACTGTGCGCGGGTCATCTCGTGCATAGGGATGCGCTTGATGATGCCGGCGTTGTTGACGAGGATGTCGATGTTGCCTACCTCGGCGTGGATTTTCTCAACGAGAGCCTTCACGTCGTCTTCCTTGGTCACGTCGCAGACATATCCCTTGACGTTGGTTATTCCGGCCTCCTTGTAGTTATCGAGACCTCTCTGGAGGAACTCTTCGTTGATGTCATTGAAGATGATCGTCTTGATGCCGGCGGCAACGAAGGCTTTCGCGATGTTGAAGCCGATTCCATAGGATGCGCCTGTGATCCAGGCGTTCTTCCCTTCAAGTGAAAATGGATTGTTTGTCATGATTAATGATTAAATGATGTGTTTTTTGTTGTTATTTGAGTCTTTCCATTTCAAGCGAAGCCCAGATGAACGGACCGACGCCCTTGGAGTCGTTCGGCCTTATCGGCTCGCTGAGATAGTAGGCGAAATCTCCCATGCGGTTCCCGTTCCCGCCGAGGCCTCCGACGGAGCAGCACTTCTCGATGCTGATGCGTCCCTGCTCATCGGTGGAGATGAATTCCCTCACCACGTCCTCATACACTTTCTTGGCATAAGGGAGCAGATCCGCATCGAGATATCCCATGCGGACACCCTTGAGGAAGGTATAGCTGAACATCGCGGAGCAGGTGGCTTCGAGGTAGTTGCCCTCGCGTCCCGGCTGGTCGAGCACCTGATACCAGACCCCGCTCTGCGGATCAGCCCATTTCGGAAGCTCGGCGCAGATGCTCCTGAGCAGCTCTATCAGGCTCTGTCTTCCCTCCAGATCGGACGGAAGGAAGTCGAGCACCTCGACGATGGCCATGCAGTACCATCCGAGGGCGCGGCCCCAGCAGTGCTGCGACTGTCCGGTCTGCGGGTCGCACCAGAACATCGAACGGGACTCGTCCCACGCGTGGCGGTAGAGCTTGGTGGCCGGGTCGTAGGTGTGCTTCGCGGCGATGAGGAACTCGTTGACGATTTCCTTGTAGGCCTCAGCCTGCGAGGCTCCCTTGAGGTATCTTGTGGCGTATTCGGCGTAGAACGGTTCGGCCATATAGACTCCGTCGAGCCATATCTGGTGAGGGTAGATCTGCTTGTGCCAGAACGCCCCCTCGGAAGTCCGGGGCTGAGAGTCAATCTGGGTCTTGATGAGCTCTATGGCCTTGCGGTATTTCTCCTCTCCGGTCTTGTCGTAGAAATAGAAGAGGGAGCGGCCCGGACAGATGAGGTCCACGTTGTATTTCTCCACCGAATAGGTCTTGATGCTGCCGTCAGGGTTTACGATATCGTCGTACCAGCGGTGCACGTAGTCATATATTTCCTGCTTTCCGTAGCTGTCGTACACGTCAAGGAAAGCCTTGAGCTCAAGCCCCGGGGTGTAGCCCCATTTGAGCTTGCCGTTGAGATAGTCGAGATAGGTCGGCTCCGGGCAGCGTGACATCTGCGAGAGGACCATCTTCTCGGACATAGGTTCCGTCGCGCACGATGCGAGCGCCGCGATGGCGAGTGTGGTGAGGATCAGTCGTTTCATGCTATAGATTGTTGAAATTCTTCACTCTTACCGTCGTGACGGCATCTCCGGTCTTCGGATAGCACTTCACGTTCCTGAAGGTGATGTCCTGCGAGTTGCGCAGGGTGATGCCCTCGTCGGAGGAGATCGTGCAGTCCGTCACGTTGATGTTGGTCACCGGCATCTCCGGGAGCCCGTTGAAGAGCATGGCCCTCGCCGCGCCGTTGCAGCAGACATTACTTATATATATGTCACGGAACTCCGGGGTCGTCTCGTCCACCGGAACAGCCGGCACGTTGATGCTCTCGTCCTTTTCCGCCGCGGCCTCCACCGCTGACTTGCCCCCGTAGAAGAGGTCGAAGAGGATGGCGTCGGCCACGATGTCCTTCATGTAGATGTCGTTGATGTGGATGTTCTTCACGACGCCGCCCCTGCCCCTGGTGCTCTTGAAGCGCAGTCCGACGTCGGTGCCGAGGAAGCGGCAGTTGGATACCTTGATGTTCTCCACTCCTCCGCTCATCTCGCTCCCGACGGTGAACCCGCCGTGGCCGTGGAATACGGTGCAGTTGTCCACTATGAGGTTCTTGCACGGACGTGCCCTGCGTCTGCCGTCCTCGTCCTTGCCTGACTTGATGCAGATTCCGTCGTCGCCCGCGTCAAAGCTTGAGTTGATGATGAGGACGTTCTCGCAGCTGTCCACGTCGATGGCGTCTCCGTTCTGGGAATAATACGGGTTGCGGATGTTCACCCGGTTCACTATGAGGTTCCTGCACATCAGCGGGTGAACGTTCCAGCACGGAGAATTCTGGAAGGTGCAGTCCTCCAGGAGGACGTTCTCGCAGTTGCGCAGGGATACCATGTTGGGACGGAGGAAGCTCTTGATTTCGTTCCACTCCTCCTCGCTCTTCACGAACGTGGGCACGTTCATATTGCTCATCATGGAGGCTTTCTCGAAGCCTTCGTCCGGATACCATACCTGCCCGTTCCGGCTTACTATTCCGCCCGAGGCGACAAGCTTCCTCCATTCGCCTTCGGTGAGCTTCGACTTCTTAACCATCCTCCAGGCTTCTCCGCTGCCGTCAATCACTCCGCCGCCGGTGATGGAGATGTTACGCGCGCCCTCGGCGTGGATCGGGGACTCGCACCTGCGGGTGTCCAGCCCCTCGAACACGGTCTCGATGATAGGGTAGAGGTCGCGGCGGGGGTCGAAGATTATCACGGCGTTAGGGGTGACGTGGAGGTCGCAGTTGCTCAGGATCTCAATGGGCCCCGTGAGATAGATTCCCGCCGGAACGTCAAGGTGTCCGCCGCCATTGTCGGAGAGGTGCTTCATCGCCTTGGCGAAGGCTTCCGTGTTGAGCGCCACGCCGTCCCCGACTCCTCCGAAGTCCTTGACGCTTACGCGCAGGTCCGGAATCGCGGGACGCGCGACCCTGTCCATTTTGAAAGGTAGATTCTCATAGAGATAGGCGAACTCGTCTCCCGCCTGCTTCCCGCAGGAGGAGGTCAGGAGCAGCGCCCCGGCAGCCATGGCTGACAATGTTGCGGATAGTCTGGTCATATAGTGTTATTGTATTACAGCAAGTTTCTTGCCTACTTTGATGAAGGCGGCCACGGCCCTGTCAAGATGTTCCTTTTTGTGCGCCGCGGAGAGCTGCACGCGGATACGGGCCTGTCCCTGAGGCACTACCGGATAATAGAATCCTGTCACGAAAATGCCTTCATCCGCCATCATGGATGCGAATTCCTGTGACAATTTGGCATCGTACAGCATTACGGCGCATATCGCCGACTGTGTGGGCTTGATGTCGAACCCCGCCCCGATCATCTTGTCCCGGAAATAGTTGACGTTCTCCATCAGGCGGTCGTGCAGCTCGGTGTTTTCCTTGAGCATCTTGAACATCTCGATGCCTCCGGCGACTATCATCGGCGGAAGCGAATTGGAGAAAAGGTACGGACGGGAGCGCTGGCGGAGCATTTCGATGATCTCCCTGCGTCCTGTCGTGAATCCTCCCACCGTGCCTCCGAACGCCTTGCCGAGGGTGCCGGTGAAAACGTCGATGCGCCCGTAGCAGCCGAACTTCTCCGCCACTCCGTGCCCTGTCGCCCCCGCCACTCCGGCCGAGTGGCTTTCGTCCACCATCACGAGCGCGTCATATTTCTCGGCGAGCTCGCATATCTTGTCCATGGGGGCCACGTTGCCGTCCATGGAGAACACTCCGTCCGTGCAGATGATGCGGAATCTCTGCGCCTGCGCCTCCTTGAGACAGCGCTCGAGGTCTTCCATGTCGGCGTTGGCGTATCTGTAGCGGACGGCCTTGCAGAGACGCACCCCGTCGATGATGGAGGCGTGGTTGAGAGAGTCGGATATGATGGCGTCCTGTGCTGTGAGGAGCGGTTCGAACAGCCCTCCGTTGGCGTCGAAGCAGGAGGCGTACAGAATGGTGTCCTCGGTGTGGAAGAAGTCGGATACGGCCTTTTCGAGCTCTTTGTGCAGATCCTGCGTGCCGCAGATGAAGCGGACGGAGGACATCCCGAAGCCCCGGGAGAGCATGGCCTTGCGCGCCGCCTCGACAAGACGCGGCGAATCGGCGAGCCCGAGATAGTTGTTGGCGCAGAAATTCAGGGCTTTGGAGCCGTCCCGAAGCGTGATTTCCGCTGATTGCGCGGAGGTGATGTCCCTCTCGTTCTTATAGAGGCCGGCTTCCTTGATTGAGGTGAGCTCGTCCTGAAGGTGCTGCTGGAATTTGCCGTACATGGTCTATGTGTGTCAGTTCCCACAAAATTACGATTTTTTTGGTATATTCGCAGAAAATATCAATGCACATTTCAGAATGAAAAATATTCTCATCGTCGGTTCCACCGGCCAGATCGGGTCGGAATTGACTATGAAACTCAGACACCTGTACCCGGAGGGCAATGTGGTCGCCGGCTATGTCAGGGGCTCTGAACCGAAGGGGGAGCTGCTTGAAAGCGGGCCGTGCGAGGAAGCTGATGTTCTTGATGCAGAGCAGCTTGCTGCTGTAGTTTCGAAGTATCGGATAGATACTGTCTATAACCTTGCGGCTCTTCTCTCCGCAGTCGCCGAGAGCAGGCCGATGCTTGCATGGAACATTCAGATCAACGGACTTCTGAACATCCTCGAAATCGCCCGCGAAAAGGGCTGCGCGGTTTTCACCCCGAGTTCCATAGGCTCTTTCGGGCCCGAGACCCCGAAGAAGAACACCCCGCAGGATACGGTCCAGCGTCCCCGTTCCATGTACGGCGTGACCAAGGTGACCACCGAGCTGCTCAGCGATTATTATTATAATAAATATGGGGTTGACACCCGCTCCGTGCGTTTTCCGGGACTCATATCATACGTGACGCTGCCCGGAGGCGGCACCACCGACTATGCCGTGAACATCTTCTATTCGGCCGTGAGGGGGGAGGAGTTCGTCTGCCCGATCAAGGCGGGGACTTACATGGACATGATGTATATGCCGGATGCGCTCAAGGCCGCCGTGGACATAATGAACGCAGAGCCTTCGCGTCTGAGGCACCGCAACTCTTTCAACATCGCCTCGATGAGCTTCGACCCGGAAATTCTCCGGGCCAAGATACTCGAGAGAGTGCCGGATTTCCGCATGCGCTACGAAATCAATCCGCTGTGCCAGGAGATAGCCGAGTCCTGGCCGGACAGGATGGACGACAGCTGTGCCAGGGAGGAATGGGGCTGGAAGCCGGAATACGACCTTGAGTCCATGACCGCGGACATGCTGAAAGAACTCGGCAGGAAGCTTGGAAAGAAAGTTTCGATATGAAGATAGGAATCTGCAGCGACCACGCCGGACTGGACTATAAGACCAGGCTCATCTCTTACCTCGTCGGGAAGGGGTATGAGGTGGTGAATTTCGGCACCGACAGTCCCGAGAGCTGTGATTATACGGATTTTGCGCATCCTCTCGGCTATGCTCTGGAAGACGGGGGCATAGATGCCGGGATAGCCATCTGCGGGACGGGCAACGGGATGGCGATAACTCTCAATCATCATCGCGGCGTCCGCGCCGGACTTGCCTGGAACGTCGAAGTGGCCACTCTGGTCAAATCACACAACAATGCCAACGTCCTCGTGCTGCCCGCCCGCTTCGTCTCCTACAGGATGGCGGTGATGATGGTGCGCGCCTGGCTTGAAACCCGATTCGCCGGAGGACGGCATCAGAGAAGAATTGACAAGATTGTTTGCGAATGACATCTCCGCCTATCCGGAGGGGATAATACTTCCGATAGACAAACCCTATCGCTGGACTTCGGCGGACGTGATACGCAAGATCAAGTTCGCCGCCGTCCGGCATTTCGGCAAGAAGAATCTCAAGGTCGGCCATGCCGGGACGCTGGATCCGCTCGCGACGGGGATTCTTCTGGTGTGCATAGGGGAGGCCACCAAACGGGCGGAAGTCCTCCAGGCCTCTCCCAAGGAATATGTCGCCGGGGTCACTTTCGGGGCCGTCACGGCCTCGTATGACCTGGAGAAGGAGATTGACAGGGAGTGCCCGCTTGACGCCGTGAGCGAAGAGTCCCTCAGGGCCGTTCTTCCGTCCTTTGTCGGAGAGCAGATGCAGGTCGCTCCGCTCTTCAGCGCGAAGTCCGTCGACGGGGTGCGGGCCTACGAAACCGCGCGCCGGCTCTATCGGCAGGGGAGGCTCGAAGAGGGGTCGGACCTCATCAGGGCCAGCAGGGTGGAGGTCTATGACATGGAACTTCTCTCTTACGGAGTGCTGCCTTTCTCCGCCCCCGAACTTCCCGACGGACGCAGCTCGCGCATCAACGTGGCGGACATCAGCGCCTATTCTCTCCCGACGGCCCGGATCCGCGTCGGATGCAGCAAGGGGACATATATCCGCGCTCTCGCGCGTGACATAGGGGAGGCTCTCGGCAGCGGGGCGTTCCTCAGTTCCCTGCGCCGTACGCGCAACGGCGGCTTCTCTCTCGAAGACTCCCTCACCCTCGACGAGGCCCTCGCGATGCTGGGGAACTACGCCCGCTTTTGACTATTTTTGTACGACACGAAAAAATCAACGGATGAAAGAATACATTCAAGCCAACAGGGAGCGGTTCTTCGACGAACTGTTCTCCCTCCTGCGCATCCCGTCGGTCAGCGCGAAGCAGGAGCACAAGAAAGATATGGAACGATGCGCCGAAAGGCTGAAGGAACTGCTTCTGGAGGCCGGAGCCGATGAGGCCGGAGTCTATCCGAGCAAGGGCAACCCGGTGGTTTTCGGCAAGAAAATCGTGAATCCGGAGTGGAAGACCGTGATGATTTACGGCCACTATGACGTGCAGCCGCCGGAGCCTCTCGACAAATGGCGCACCGACCCGTTCGAGCCGGTCATCATGCAGGATCCGACAGGCCGGGAGGCGATTTTCGCCCGGGGGGCCAACGATGACAAGGGCCAGCTCTTCATGCATATCAAGGCTTTTGAATATATGCTGCGCAGCGGGAAGCTTCGCCACAACGTGAAATTCATCTTCGAGGGCGAGGAGGAGATCGGCAGCCCGTCCCTCCCGTCATGGGTGCGGGAACACAAGAAATGGCTGGGGGCGGACGTGATTCTGGTATCGGACACCACGATGATTTCCGAAAAGGTGCCTTCCATCAACTGCGGCATGAGGGGCCTCTCCTACCTTGAAGTGACGCTCACGGGGCCCGACAAGGACCTGCATTCCGGACACTATGGAGGAGCGGTCGCCAATCCTATCCAGACGCTCTGTGACTTGATTTCGGGGCTGATTGACAAGGACGGACGCGTCACGGTTCCGGGTTTCTACGATGATGTCGTGGAACTTTCCGCCAAGGACCGGAGGCAGCTTGGCAGAGCGCCGTTCGACCTCAAGGAATTCGAAAAGTCCGTGGGTGTCAGGGCTTTGCGCGGAGAGAAGGGCTACACTCCGCTTGAGAGGATCGGCATCAGACCCTGCCTTGACGTGTGCGGAATCTGGGGAGGATACACCGGAGAGGGTGCCAAGACGGTGCTCCCGTCCGTCGCCCATGCCAAGATCTCGATGCGTCTCGTGCCCAATCAGCAGAGCGCCGGGATCACGAAGCTCTTCAAGCGCCATCTGGAGAAGATTGCGCCGAAATATTGCCGCATAGAGGTCAAGCCGTGCGAAGGGGGCGAGGGTTTTCTCATCCCGATCGGCTCGCCCGCATTCCAGGCCGCCTCAAAAGCCATGGAGGAGGTCTATGGCATAAAGCCTGTCCCGAGCCGCGGAGGCGGAAGCATCGCCGTGCTGGCCGATATGCAGAAAATCCTCGGCGTGGATCCGCTCTTGATGGGCTTCGGCCTCGAACGGGACACGATTCACTCGCCGAACGAGAGTTTCCTGCTGAGCCAGTTCTTCGCAGGGATGGAATCCATTGCCAAATTCTATGAATATTACAGTTTATGACAACAGCAGAACTATATTCCCAAATCAAAAAGAAAGGCTCGATGCTCTGCGTCGGCCTCGACACCGACTACGCCAAGATCCCCGAGTGCGTGAAAGCCGGCAGGACGGTCGCTGAGGCTGTTCTGGAGTTCAACGAACGCATCATCGACGCGACATCCCCCCACTGCATCGCCTTCAAGCCGAATCTCGCCTTCTACGAGTGTCTCGGGGCGGAGGGGATGACGATCCTCGACAAGACTGTCGATTATATCCGGACGAAGCATCCGGAGCAGTTCATCATCGCGGACGCTAAGAGGGGCGACATCGGCAACACCGCCGCGATGTACGCCAAGACCCTCTTCGAGACCTTCGACTTCGACGCCGTCACCCTCTCTCCGTATATGGGCGGCGAGACAGTCACTCCGTTCCTCAAATACCCCGGGCGCTACGCCATCGTCGTGGCCCTGTCCTCCAACCCCTCGTCGGCTGATTTCCAGACCGCCGAGAAGGACGGCAGGCCGCTCTACCGGGCCGTCATGGAGAGGATGATGGAGTTCTCCACGCCGGAGAACATGATGTTCGTCGTCGGTGCCACCAAGGCTGACAAGCTTAAGGAAATCAGGCAGTTCTGCCCCGACAATTTCTTCCTTGTCCCGGGAGTCGGAGCCCAGGGCGGCAGCGCTGAAGAAGTGATCTCGAACGGGGCCAACAGCCGGGGAGGCCTCCTTATCAACTCCTCCCGAGGGATTCTCTACGCCTCCTGTGGCGAAGACTTCGCCCGGGCCGCAGCGACGGCCGCCGCCGGTACCGCCCGCGTATAGCCGCCCGGAGTGAAGCGTCATCATTGCGCCGCCGCCGCATAGGCCCTGTCGTCGGAGAAGGAGAAGAAGGAGTCGTCGCACACCACCACGTGGTCCATCAGGTCGATGCCGCAGGCACCGCCGGCCTTGTGCAGGGAGTCCGTCTGGCTCACGTCGGCGTTGCTTGGCTGCGGATTGCCGCTCGGGTGATTGTGGACGAGAATCATCCCCGACGCGCTTTGGTCAAGCGCGAGTCTCACCACCTGCCTGACGTCCATCACCGTCGAGCGTCCTCCGCCGCTGGTGACTCTGATTTTGGAGATGAGATAACTGCTGTCGTTGAGCAGGAGAATCCAGCATTCTTCGTGCTTCAGCCCCTTGAGCGTCGGGATCATCAGGTCATAGACCATCCGCGCCGTCACGATGGGCTTCTTCTCTATGCATGACCCTTCCGAAAGGAAGCGCTTCCCGAGTTCGAAAGCCGCGAGCACGGATGCCACCTTCACCATCCCGACCCCGGGAATTGAACTCATCCGGGAGGGAGTCATGTTGAACAGTTCGGTAAGATGCCCGCCGGACATGGCCAGCAGGCGCTGGGAGAGATCCAAAGCACTCTCGGTCCGGCTTCCGCTGCGCAGAAGCACCGCTATGAGTTCCCCGTCGCTCAGGCTCGAGGGCCCGAAGCGCATCATTTTCTCGCGAGGCCTTTCGCTCTCGCATAAATCCTTAATTTTCATAGTTATAAGTATTGTTTAATGAAGTTTTCCCATAGCCTTCCGGCCCTGCCGCTCCGGAAAGCCTATTCCTCCAGGCTGCAGAGCAGGGTGGCCTGCGTACAGTCCCGCACCGTGACCTCCACGAAGTCTCCGGCCTTGTGGGCGGTGTCCGGCCAGACGCACATCTTGTTCTGCTGATTGCGTCCGCAGAGTTCGTCGGGCTTCTTCTTGGAAGGCCCCTCCACCAGCACGCGGAATCTCTTGCCTATGTCCCGGCGGTTGCTCTCGAGCGAGAGGCGGTTCTGCAGGGCGATTATTTCCTCCAGACGGCGGGTCTTGGTGGCCTGGTCCACGTCGTCCGGGTATTTCTTGGCGGCCAGCGTCCCGGGACGCTCCGAGTAATAGAACATATATGCCGCATCGAAGCCGACTTTTTCGAACAGGCTCAGGCTGTCCCTGTGATCCTCTTCCGTCTCCGAACAGAAGCCCGCTATGACATCCGTCGAGATGGCGCAGTCGGGGAGGATTTCGCGGATTTTGTCCACGCGGGACAGGTACCACTCCCGGCTGTAGCGCCGGCGCATCTTCTCCAGTATCCTGTCCGAGCCGGACTGCACCGGAAGGTGGATGTGATGGCATATATTGGGGTGCGAGGCCATGGTGGCGAGCACCTCGTCGGAGATGTCCTGGGGGTTGGAGGTGGAGAAGCGCAGGCGCAGTCCCGGCACAGCCTCCGCGACCATGGCGAGCAGCCCCGCGAAATTGACGCCCTCGAAACGGTAGGAGTCCACGTTCTGCCCCAGGAGGGTGATTTCCTTGTATCCGCTGCGGCAGCATTCGCAGGCTTCCCTGACGATGGTCCTGAAGTCCCGGCTGCGCTCCGCCCCTCTGGTATAAGGCACCACGCAGTAGGAGCAGGCGTTGTTGCACCCGCGCATTATGGAGATGAAGGCGGACACTCCGTTGCGGTCCGTCCTCACCGGGGAGATGTCCCCGTAGGTCTCCTCCCGCGAGAGAAGCACGTCGATCTGCGGATGCCCTGCGGAGACGGCCTCAAGGAGCCTTGGCAGGCTGCGGTATGCGTCCGGTCCGGCCACCACGTCAACCTTTCCGGATTCGAGCAGCGCCTCCTTGAGGCGCTCGGCCATGCAGCCGAGAATCCCCACTATGACCTCCGGCCTGGAGCGTTTGCGGAGGTTGAAAAAATCGATTCTCCCCCATATCCGCTGCTCGGCGTTGTCACGTATCGAGCAGGTGTTGGCCATTATTATGTCGGCCTCGTCGATGTCGTCGGTCTTCACGTATCCGGCCTTCCCGAGTATGGAAAACACTATCTCCGTGTCGGCCACGTTCATCTGGCAGCCGTATGTCTCAATATATACCTTATTCATATCACGGGGCAAAGATATGGATTTTTCTTATCTTTGCATTCCGTATGAAAAGACTCGCCCTCATATTCGTATTCGGTCTCCTGTCTTTGGTCAATCTTGCGGGACAGGGGGTCGTGCTCGGAGAAGAAGCCGAGCAGGCGGGGGTTCAGCCCCAGATCGACTCTTCCCTGTATGGCAGGGACATTTTTTCTGTGCTCCCCGAGGATGTCGTGGTCCGGCAGAGCCCCCGGGTGCGCGCCGCGCTGCTCTCCGACAGGGACGAGAGCGGCGGCAGGACGGTCAGCGGTTACAGGATACGGCTCTTTCTGGACAGCCGCAGGACGGCCAGGGAAGAATCCCTCTCGGTGATGTCCAGATTCCACGCTCTCTATCCGAAGATACCGGTGTTCAGGTCGTTCTCGGCGCCGAACTACAAGGTGTCGGCGGGGAATTTCCGCACGCGGGTCGAGGCCGAGTACCTGATGCGCCTCCTCAAGCCGGACTTTCCCAACGCGTTCATTGTCAGAGACAAGTTCCCTTACCCGTCGCTCGGCAGGCCCGACCTGGGCTCGGAAGGCACGGAGTTTGACGATATAGAGGACGTTCAATGATAAAGCAGGGCCTCGAAATAAAGCAGACGCAGAAACTCTCCCCGCTGCAAATCCAGACAATCAAGCTCATAGAGCTTCCGATTCAGGATTTGGAGCAGAGGGTGCGTGCCGAAATCGAGGAGAATCCCGTGCTTGACGACAGCCCGGATCCGGACAGGCCGGAAGAAACCCGGGATGTCTCGCTCGATGAGCTTAAGGACGATGATTACATCCCGTCATACCGCTTGAAGGTGAACAACTGGGGCAAGGACGCCAGACCCGAGTACAACACTTTCTCGGTCCGCACCAGTTTCACGCAGGGACTTATGGAGCAGCTGGGATGCAGGAATCTGACCAGGCATCAGTATGATGTCGCGGCATTCATAATAGGCTCCCTCGACGAGGACGGTTACCTGCGCAGGGATATTGAATCGCTCGTGGACGATATGGCCTTCCGCGCGGGGATAGAGACCGACTCTTCCGAGGTGCTGGAGATGCTGAGGCTGATACAGGATTTCGAACCTGTCGGAATCGGGGCCCGCGACCTCAGGGAGTGCCTGCTCCTGCAGCTTCGCGACTGCAAGCAGACCCAGGCCGTCCAGGACGCCACGAGGATTCTCAACGACTGCTTCACCGAGTTCTCCAACAAGCATTTCAAGAAAATCACCTCCAAGCTCGGCATAAGCGAGGAGGCCCTGAAAAAGGCGATGGCTCGGATTGTGAGGCTCAACCCCTCCCCGGGCGGCGAGTCCGGAGAAGGGTACGAGGACCATGCCCAGCAGATTGTCCCGGACTTCGTCCTGGAAGACAAGGACGGAGAGCTGTCGTTCTCCATGCCGAGATTCTCCGTTCCGGAGCTCAGGGTCAACCGCAAATATGCAGACCTGCTGCTCTCCGCCAAGGGCTCTTCCGAAAGGGCTCAGAAGGAGGCTGCGACCTTCGTGCGCCAGAAGCTCGACTCCGCCAAGTGGTTCGTGGAGGCCCTCAAGCAGAGGCAGAACACCCTGAGCCGTACCATGGAGGCGATTCTCGCCTATCAGCACGACTTCTTCGAAACGGGCGACGAGACCAAGCTCAAACCGATGGTGCTCAAGGATATAGCCGAGAAGACGGGCTTCGATATCTCCACCATTTCAAGAGTGGTCAACAGCAAATACATCGAGACTCATTTCGGGATATTCCCTCTGAAGTATTTCTTCTCCGAGGGGATGGAGAACACCGAAGGGGAGGAAGTCTCCACGCGCGAACTCAAGAAAGTCCTGCAGGAATGCGTGGACGCCGAAGACAAACGCAAGCCTCTTACCGACGAGCAGCTCGTCATCGAGATGGGCAGGCGCGGTTACAAGGTGGCCCGCCGCACCATAGCGAAATACCGCGGGCAGCTCGGCATCCCTCTGGCCCGCTGGCGCAAGGAACTCTGATCACTTCTTCTTCGCCGTGCGTGAAGGCCGGCAGATGATCTGGACATCGACGGACTCGACTTTCAGACCCCTGAAGCGGCGCTTTTTGAAATGGCTCTTGAAATGGCTCTCTATCAGGCCCGCCAGCTCGTCGTCGATGATGTCAGTGTACTCGTTGTCCACGTAATTGTAGAGGTGGAAGTGGCGGAACGTATTGACGTCGAAATACATCTTGTTGTTGGAACTGGTCCGTCTCCCGTAGATTCGCAAGTCGGCCAGAGTGGAGAGGATGTTATAGACGGACGACACGGTCACCTCGTCTCCGTGCGAGGACATCCGCTCCACGACCATGTCCGCGCTGGCATGTCCGAGCTCGAGCATGGCCTCATGCACCGCGACCCTCTGGGTCGTGGCCTTGAGCCCCTTGCTCTTGAGGATGGACCGGAAAGTGTCGATATCCGGCGTCGTTCTGTCGCTAATCCTCTTCATCGGATGCCAAATGTACAAAAAAAACACTAATTTTGTAAATTATGGATAGTAAGGAACATATCAGATGCCTCATAATCGGGGGCGGCCCGGCCGGATACACGGCGGCCATCTACGCCTCCAGGGCCGGTCTTGCTCCTGTCCTCTACGAGGGCATGGAACCCGGCGGACAGCTCACCACGACCACCCTCGTCGAGAACTATCCCGGCTTCCCCGGGGGAGTGGACGCGAACAAGCTGATGTCGGACATGCGGGAGCAGGCATCAAGGCTCGGCGCCGACATAAGGCGCGGAACAGTGACGGAGGTCGATTTCTCCTCCCGCCCGTTCTCTCTCACGACGGATGGCTCCGAGGCTCTTGAAGCCGAGGCGGTCATCATCGCCACCGGTGCCGAGGCGAAATATCTCGGTCTTCCGTCCGAGAAGAAATTCAGAGGCCTCGGGGTTTCCGCCTGTGCGACCTGTGACGGCTTTTTCTACCGCAAGAAGGATGTCGCGGTCGTGGGCGGCGGCGACACCGCCTGCGAGGAGGCCACATATCTCGCCGGACTGTGCCGCAAGGTCTATATGATAGTGCGGCGCGACGTCTTCCGGGCCTCGCTGGCCATGCAGGAGAGGGTCAGGTCCACGCCTAACGTCGAGGTGCTCTGGAACTGCACCACGCAGGAGGTTCTCGGTGACGCTTCGGGAGTGACCGGAGTAAGGCTTCTGCGGAAGAATGGCGAGGTTTTTGATATCAAGGTGGACGGATTTTTCCTGGCCATCGGCCATCATCCGGTCACGGAGCTCTTCTCCAAGTGGGTGAAGACTGACGAAGAAGGCTACATCGTCACGGACGGGGTGAACGGACACACCAGCGTCGAGGGCGTGTTCGCCGCCGGAGATGTTCAGGATCCGCATTATCGTCAGGCCATCAATGCCGCGGCTTCAGGATGCAGGGCGGCCTTGGAGGCGGAAAAATATTTGAAGCAAAGATGAAATTCAAAAGTGTTTTCGCGGCCCTGCCGGCCGCAGCGTTTTTTCTTGTCGTGCTCTTCCTGACGGCTTCCTGCAAGTCACAGTATGACGCCGTGCTTGAAAGCAGTGACGTGGAGGTGAAATACAAGGCGGCGTTCGACTATTTCAACCAGGGCAAATACAGCCGTGCCGCCACGCTCTTCGAGTCTCTGGCCCTGATCACCAACGGCACCGAGCGGGACGACACGGTGAGGTATTACTGGGGACTGAGCAATTATTCCAACAAGGACTACTATACGGCCGAGACGAACTTCACCCAGTTCCTCTCCAGCTGCCCCAACAGCCCTTTCGTCGAGAGCGCCTCTTTCCTGCGCATCGACTGCCTCTACAAGGCCACCCTGCGCTATGAACTGGACCAGACCCCTACCTACACGGCGATGAACGCCATCAGCGAGTATCTGATAGACCATCCGGACGGAGCCAATGCCGAAGTTTGCCGGACCATGCTCCAGGAACTCGGGGAGAGGCTCGACAGGAAGGCCTACGAGAACGCGAAACTCTACTACAGGATGGAGGATTACAAGGCCGCCAGGGTGGCTTTCAAGAACGTGCTGAAGGAAGATGCCGACAATGTCTATCGCGAGGACATCCTCTACTATTCGGCGATGTCGTCCTACAAATATGCCTCTCTCAGCGTCAAGTCCAGGCAGAGGGAGAGGTTTCTCGTATTCCAGGACGATTACCTCAATTTCATCGGGGAGTACCCGGATTCGCCTTACCGCAAGGAGCTTGACTCCCTCTATGCCGGGGTGAAAGAAAATAATTGAAACTTTTTGTCCGGACGCATCCGTACTATCAGTATATGGAAAAGAAAATACCTACAAACACGATTACGCGCGACATCAAGTACCTCGCGCAGCCTACCGGCAACATCTACGAGACGGTCGTGATTCTTTCGCAGCGTGCCAACCAGATTGCCGTCGCCGAGAAGAAGGAACTCGCCAAGAAGCTCGAAGATTTCCGCAACTCCGAGAGGGACACGATGGACGAGGTGTTCGAGAACAAGGAGCAGATAGAGATTTCAAAATACTACGAGCGTCAGCCTAAGCCGGACCTTGTCGCCATCGCCGAGTTCGAGAACGGCGAGCTGGACTTCAGAATGGCCAAGGAGGACGCGGCGACCGGCAAATAGCTGCATTCGCCGCATGCTCCGCTCGCTTCACATACGGAACTACATTCTCATAGACTCTCTGGATATCACTTTTCCGGAGGGTCTGATTATTATAACGGGGCAGACCGGAGCGGGGAAGTCGATACTTCTCGGGGCGCTGTCCCTGCTCTTCGGCGCGAAGGCTGACTCTTCGGTGCTTCCGGAGGGTGCGTCGTCCTGCGTGGTGGAGGCCGAGTTCGACGCTCTTGATGAGGCCCAGCGGGACTTTCTCGCTCAGGAGGACCTGGAGACGGACGGCGATTCGCTGCTCATCAGAAGAGTCGTCTCATCTTCCGGCAGATCAAGGAGTTTCCTTAACGACATACCGGTGAGCGCGGCTCTGCTCCAGAGGCTCTCTCCGAGGCTTGTGGACATCCATTCCCAGCACAAGAGTCTCCTCCTTTCCGACAAGGATTTCCAGATGTCCGTGCTCGACGGCTTTGCCGGCGATGCCGATTCCCTCAAGGAGTGCCGCGACGTCTGGGCGCGTCTGCGTCAGCTGCGGTCCGACATCTCGTCTCTGCGCGAGACTCTCTCCCGCGCGGAGAGCGAAAGGGAGTACAATGAGGCTCAGCTCAGTCAGCTTGAGGCGGCCCGTCTTGTGGACGGGGAGCTTGAATCGCTCGAAGAGGAGCACAGGGGACTTGCCAATGCGGAGCAGATAATGGAAGGGCTTTCCGCCGCCAGTGAAGCCGTCTCGCCTTCCGACGGGGAGCGCGAGGGGGTTGCCGCATCCCTCAAAGAGGCCCGGAAACAGCTTGAGAAGGTGGTGCAGTTCCTGCCCGGACTTTCCGAGCTGGTCTCGCGTCTGGAGGCCGCACGGGTTGAACTTGAAGACATCGAATCCGAACTCGCTTCCTTTCTCGCCGGGGTGAATCTCTCTCCGGACAGGCTTTCGGCGGTGGAGGAGCGGATGTCTCTGCTATATTCCCTGCTGAAAAAGCACTCCTGCGCCTCCGTAGGGGAGCTTATCGCGCTGAGGGATTCACTCTCCGAGAGAGTTGGCGGGACTGCGGAGCTTGAAGAGAAGATTGCGGATTCGGAAAGACGAGAGCGGGAACTTGCCGCCCGCTACTCCGAAGTTTGCGCCAGACTTTCGCAGGAGCGGAAAAGAGCCGCGCCCTCTCTTTCTTCAGCCATCACGGAGTCGCTTCATTTTCTCGAACTTGACCGGGCCGTATTCGAGGTGGCGGTAGAGGACGGCACTCCCGGGGCGGAGGGCTCGGACAGGGTGCGCTTCCTTTTCTCCTCCACGCTCAGAGCCCCGATGGACATATCGAAAGTGGCTTCCGGAGGAGAGCTCTCGCGCATCATGCTCTGTCTCAAGGCCAAGATGGCCGAGTTCACGGGGATGCCGACTCTGATTTTCGATGAGATAGACACCGGAGTCAGCGGCAGCGTGGCCGACCGCATGGGGCAGATGATATGCTCGATGGGACGCAACATGCAGGTTTTCTCCATCACGCACCTTCCGCAGGTCGCGGCCAAGGGCGATGCTCACTATCTGGTGGAGAAGAGCACGACTCCGGACGGAAGAACCCTGTCTTCCATACGCAGGATCGACGACAAGGAGCGGGTTATGGAAATCGCCAGGCTGCTCAGCGGAGAAGGTATCACCGCCGCTGCGGTGGCCAATGCCGAAGCTCTACTGGGCGAGAGTCATTGACAGGTCCTTGCCGTAGATGACCTTCCTCACGGCGGTGTTGACTCTGCCGTCCGCCTCGGAGCGGTCAAATCTGAAATCTGACTGGAGTCCGCGCCAGGATTTCTCGGGAAGCCTGCGCCACCAGCGTCTTCCGTATTCGGAACACATCTTCACGAAATAAGTCATGGTGTCGTAGCCCTGAAAGGCGAACGACCCCGGTTCGTATCCGAACAGGGCCCTGTATGCGAGGACGAAGTCCTTGACCTGCTGCGAGTCGTAGTCGATGAAGTACGAGGCTGTCAGCCTCGCTTCCGTGTTGTACAGGTCCAGCACGTCCGGGCTGACGCAGTTGCGCACGCGGGAGGTGGTGTAGAGGACGATGTTGCCCTTTATCGTCGCGGCGATTCCCAGCTGTTTTATCGATTCGCTGATGAAGCTTTCGTTGTCGGAGGCGATGAGCACTCTGAATTTCCCTTTCAGCTGCGGCTCCCCGAGCTCCTCGGCAGTCGTGACGCTGCGCGTCAGAATCCCTCTCTCCCTGATCCTGTCGAGAAGGTAGGTGGCCTGTTCGCCCGGCTGCGAGTTTTCTTTGAATACTATCACCTCGTCCCCGAACTCAAGTTCGCTCTGGAGCCAGGACACTATCTCGTCAACCTGATATGTCCACGGGGTCGGGGCCTGGATTACGTTTTCGCCCTGCTGCGCGAGGGCTGCGGACTTAGGCTCCAGCGGGGAGACGAGCATCTTGCGCCCGCAGAAGCGGAGTGCTTCGCTGATCTCGGAGTATGTCACGGGCCCTATTATCACGTCGCTCTCCCTGTAGATGGACTCGTCTTGGAGATCCTCCGTCGCGGAATCGACGAACCTGAGATTGATTTTCGTCCCTCCGAGCCCGAGATCCCTGAGGGCGAGCAGTGCTCCGCTGTACATCTCCATGAAGCCGGCGGCGCTCTTGTCCGGCCCGGCATTGACCGGGAGTATGAGGCTCACGCCCGTGGAGGACGGAATCCCGAAGAAAAAATCGTCTTCTTCCGCCTTCTCCTCTGTTGCGGCGCTGTCCGAGGGGGCCGCCGCACTCTCCTGCGGACTGGAGCTCTCCCGCTTCGGCTCCTCTTTTTTCTCCACTGAAGGGGTCGTGCGCTTGTTCTTGCCCGGGAAAAGGTACCACTGCGCACAGGCCGTAAGCTGCAGCATGCACAGCAGGCTCAATATGGCGATTACTTTCTTCATTTCTTCTTGATGCTTTCGGCGAAATCGATGAAATTCTTGCAGAAGCTGCTCCAATTCAGCCTCCCGTTCAGCGCCCTGATGCTCCGGACATAGCCTTCCTTGAGCTGCGGGTCGCTGAAATACTTCCTGATGGCCTCCTCGACGCACTCCGGAGTGCATTCGCGGCATACTATCCCCGTCCCGTTGGCTCCTATCGTCTCCTTGAGCCCGCCCACGTCGGTGACTATCATCGGGAGTTCGAACTGGTTGGCTATCGCGTTGATGCCGCTCTGCGTGGCGCTTCTGTAGGGGAGGACGGCCACGTCGGCGGCGGAGAAGAAATATTTGACCTCGGAGTCGCTGATGTAGTTGGGGAAGAGGTAGATGCGCTTGGAGTTCGGCGACGAGTCGATCTGCTTCTGGTATTTCTCGAAGGAACCGTAAGGTTCGCCGGCTATGACGAGCTGGTACGAATCGTCGAGACGGCTGAAGGCGTCGATCAGTATGTCCAGCCCCTTGTAGTCCCGTATGAGCCCGAAAAACAATATGTTGCGCCCGCAGTCGCGGATTCCGAGCTTCTTCTCGGCTTCTTTTTTCTCCAGCCTCTCTCCGAAGTGGTCATAGACAGGGTGTGGGATCACCGTATATATAGCGTCCTTTTTGATTTTGAGCAGGTCCTCGGAGACTTCTCTGCAGAGTGTCACGCACCCGTCCACATGCCGCAGGAAGTAGGAGGTCAGCATCTTGTCGAAGAAGTGCCTCTCGTGCGGGATGACGTTGTCGAGTATCGCGACGACCCGGCATTCCTTTTTCATCCTGGACGCCACGTAGCCCAGAGAAGGGGCGAACCATGACATCCAGTAGCGGAGCACCAGCACGTCCGGTGACCAGTCCGCAATCGCCCTGGCGGTCCTGCGCCACGACAAAGGCGAAACCGTATCCAGCAGGGCCTCCGCCTGCACGGGGAGGGCCTGCTTGTCTTCCTGCGTGACGAACTGCGTCCTGCCCGGGAAAAGGACGGAAGGATACTGCCTCTTGAAATTGAACGCGCGTACCTCGTGCGACTTCCCCAGTTCTTTCAGGATGTCTGCGTTGAACTGGGCGATCCCCCCTCTGTAGGGGTGGAAGCAGGACAGTATGGCAATCCTCAAGGCCGCTTATTCTGATTTTTTGCCTTTGGTCTTGACGTATGCCGCGTTGAGGCCTTCGAGCAGGGTGTCGGTGATGTCAAGCTCGGCGGCTCCGGCAACTACCGGCATGGAGATGATGTTCCCCTGGGTGGCGAGGATGAGGGCGTATTTCTTGTCCGCATTGAACTCGGCGATGTAGGAGTTGATGGCGTCGGCGATCTGGTTCATCATCACCTGCTGCTCTTCGGCTATCTCCTGCTGCTTCTGCGCGGCGTAAGTCTGGAAACTGTTCTGCTGCTGGAGAAGCTTCTGGTTCTGGGTCTCGGCGACGGACTGGGTCATGAGGCCCTTGTTGATCTTGTCCTGGAAAGCCTTGATGTCCTTCTCGAGCTTGTTGCCCCTGCGGGTCACCTCCTGGTCGATGCTGTTGACCTTCGTCTCCACGACGCTGCGCAGGTCGTTGGCCATGTCATACTCGCTCAGCACGCGGTCCATGTTGAAATACACGATGGCTCCGGACTGTGCTCCGGATACTGACGCTTCCGCGGAGCCGCCGGCCGGAGAGGTGACGGCGGAATTGCAGGAAGTGAGCGCGAAAGAGGCTGCGAGCGAGCAGGCGCCGAGGATAATTGAAATCTTGTTCATCTTATGCTATGTTTGCTGTTTTTTCTTGGCAAGAACGCAAAGGTATGTAAAAAATCTGACATCCCCTAAGCCAAGGTGGCTTCGAGATACTTGTGTATGGTGGTCTCAAGCCCCATGTAGAGGGCGTCGCAGATCAGCGCGTGCCCGATGCTCACCTCGGCCGTCCATGGAATGGTACGGATGAAATATTGCAGGTTCTCGAGCGAGAGGTCGTGTCCGGCGTTGACCCCGAGCCCGAGCTCCTCCGCCTTGCGGGCGGTCTCAAGATAGGGGGCTATGGCTTTGAGGGGGTCTTCGGGGAAGTTCGCGGCGTAATCTGCGGTGTAGAGCTCCACTCTGTCCGCTCCGCATCTTGCGGCTCCCTCCGCCATGCGGGGGTCCGGGTCGATGAATATGGATGTCCGGATGCCTCTCGACTTGAACGAGGCGCAGACTCTGGAGAGGAAAGCGTAATTTTTTATCGTGTCCCAGCCCGCGCTGGAGGTGAGCGCGTCGGGTGCGTCCGGGACGAGCGTGACCTGGTCCGGAACCACCTCGCACACCAGTGCGCAGAAGCTGCCCGTAGGATTGCCTTCGATGTTGAATTCCGTCTTCACCTCCCGTCTGAGCGTTCTCACGTCCGAATATCGGATGTGCCTCTCGTCCGGCCTCGGGTGGACGGTTATGCCCTCCGCCCCGAAGCGCTCGCAGTCGAGCGCGGCCTTGAGGACATCCGGCATATTGCCGCCGCGCGCATTGCGCAGCAGCGCGATTTTGTTGATGTTTACACTGAGTCGTGTCATCTTCGTAAGACTTTATCTCGGACGCAAAAGTAACAATATTTATAATAAATGTGCTAAATTTGGCCTCCGTTATGAGATTGGCAGGCTATATCAAGAAGAAGGGGCTGTGGGATGACCCGCGTGTCCGGAAGATGCTTTCGGGTCTGGACGCGGCCGGTTGCGAGCTGTACCCGGTGAGTTCCGTCCGTGACATCCGTCCCGGTACCGACGCCCTTCTGAGCCTTGGCGGCGACGGGACTTTCCTTTCCGCCGCGCGCATCGCGCTGCCCGCCTCCCTGCCCGTGCTCGGGGTCAATCTGGGACGTCTCGGCTTCCTGTCAGAGTGCCGTCCCGAGGATTTGCCGGACGCTGTACGCGATGGAGAGTTCCGCATCGAGCACAGGGACCTGCTGGAGCTGAGTTCGGACGTGCCCCTTCCCGAGGGCTTCTGGCCTCTGGCGCTCAACGAGGCGGGCGTTTCGAGGATAGGGGCTTCCATGCTCGGGGTGGACGTGGTGCTTGACGGGGAGGCGCTCCCCACCTGGTGGGCCGACGGGCTTCTGGTGGCCACCAGCACCGGTTCCACGGCCTACTCTCTGAGTGTCGGAGGGCCGGTCTGCACTCCGGACGCCAAGGTTTTCATCGTCGCCCCTATATCTCCGCACAACCTCAACGTGCGTCCGCTCGTCGTTCCGCACACTTCGCACATTGCGATGAGCTTCCGCTCCAGGGAGGACAGCGTGGCGCTCTCCGTGGACAACCGCAACTGCCGCATCCCCGCCGGGGCGAGGGTCGAAATCAGCGCCTCGCCGGACCGCCTGAAGCGGCTCTGCATCGGAAAGCCCAATTTTATCAACGCGCTGCGCACCAAGCTCCTCTGGGGGGAGGACGTGCGCAACGGAAACGAAACGATATGACCATGATCCTTAAGGAAAAACTGCCCCGGCACGTGTCGCTCATCATGGACGGCAACGGAAGATGGGCCGGGCAAAGAGGAAAGGAGAGAGTCTTCGGACATTTCGAAGGGGTGGAGAGCGTCCGCGCCGTGATGGAGACCTCCGTCGAGCTGGGGATAGAGTACGTATCCTTTTTCGCCTTCTCCGAAGAGAACTGGGGACGGCCCGCGGACGAGGTGAACACTCTGATGGAGCTGATGAGCACCGCGATGGAGAAGGAGCTGAAGACGTTCCTTAGTCACGGGATCCGCTTTGTGGTGCTCGGCGACAGGGCGAGGCTCTCCGGGCCGCTCAACGCCATGATAGACAGAATAATGGCGGCGACTTCCGGGGGGAAGACCCTTACGATGATACTTTTCCTCAGCTACAGCGGCCGCTGGGATATACTTCAGGCCGCCGAGAAGATGGCACACGATTTGATTGAACACCCCGGTCGTCCCGTAGGAATCGGGGATTTCTCGCATTATCTTGTGACGGACGGCATTCCGGATCCGGATTTGCTGATCCGGACTTCGGGGGAGGAGAGGATAAGCAATTACATGCTCTGGCAGACGGCATACACCGAGTTCGTGTTTACGGACACGCTTTGGCCCGACTTCCGCAGGGAGGAGTATCTGGCCGCCCTTGAGCAGTACGCTTCGCGGGAGCGGAGGTTCGGAAAGGTCAAATGATGGTCAGCTTCTATGCTATTTCGAATAATACGGCTATATTTGTGAATTATTGATTGAAGATGAAGATTGGACGGATACTCGCCATTTTGATTCTCGGCCTTGTGGGCGCCGCAGCCGGCGCGCAGGAGAGCGGGGTCGAGGTGGATTACAATCATCCCCGAACCTACAAGGTCGGAGGAGTCAGCGTTGAGGGCAACACCTACTACCGTGACCAGCAGATCATTTCTCATGCCGGTCTGCAGAAAGGCATGGAGGTGACGGTTCCGGGGGAGGCTATGAGCAACATAGTCAGGCGTCTGTGGCTGCAGCGCTACTTCGAGGACGTTTCCATCAGCATCGACAGCCTGAGCGCCGGGCGGGATTCCGCCTTCTTCACGATCAGGGTCAAGGAGCGCCCGAGGGTGTCCAGCTGGACCTTTTCCGGCGTGAAGTCCGGAGAGAGGAAGGACATCCAGGAGAGAGTGAACCTGCGGCGGGGCGGCGAGTTCTCCGAATACGTGGAGAAGACCACTTCCGACATCATCAAGAGATACTTCGCCGAGAAGGGCTTCCTGCTCTGCGAGGTCAACGCCGAGGTGAGCAAGGACACTGTCATCCGCAACGCCATCAGGGTCAACTTCGCGATTGACAAGGGGCAGAAAATCAAAGTGCGTGACATCAACTTCATCGGCAACGAGCACGTGTCAGACTACAAGCTCGCCCGCTCGATGAAGAAAACCAAGTCCAACAAGTTCTACAACTTCTTCAACAGCAAGAAATTCAACGAGAAAGAATATCTCAACGACAAGAAGGGAGCCCTTGAGGCGTTCAACGAGGCGGGCTACCGCGATGCCAGGATTGTCAGGGATTCCGTGTATTACGTGGCTCCGAACCGGCTCGGCATCGACCTCGTGTTCGAGGAGGGGGACAGATATTATTTCCGCAACATCAGCTGGACCGGCAACTCCATATACTCTTCCGACGCTCTCGACCAGGTCCTGGCCATCAAAAAGGGAGACGTCTATGACAAGGTGACCCTCGAGAAGAGGCTCTACGGAGGCGGCAAGCAGACGGACTACGACGTCTCGAAGCTCTATCGCGACAACGGCTACCTCTTCTTCCAGATCAATCCCGTCGAGACCAATATCCAGAACGACTCTGTGGACGTGGAGATGCGCATCTCCGAGGGCAAGCAGGCCACGATCAACAACGTGGTGATCAACGGCAACGACCTCACCAACGAGAGGGTGGTGCGCCGCCAGCTCTTCACCCGTCCGGGATACCTCTTCAGCCAGAGCGACTTCGAGCGCTCCATCAGGGAGATCGCCTCTCTGGGCCAGTTCGACGCGGAGTCCATCATGCAGCAGGGGACGGGCTATTCCATCGTCCCCAACGCGATTGACAACACGGTCGATGTCATCTACAACGTGACCGAGAAGCCGTCTTCGCAGCTGGAAGTCTCCGGAGGATGGGGCGGCAGGACATTCGTCGCCACCGTCGGAGTGAGCTTCAACAACTTCTCCACCCAGCGCTTCTTCGACAAGAGCGCATGGCGTCCGGTTCCGCTCGGCGACGCGCAGAACCTCGCCTTCCGCTTCCAGACCAACGGTACTTATTACACGGCGCTCAGCACCAGCTTCGTCGAGCCGTGGCTCTTCGGCAAGAAGCCGACCTCGCTCAATCTCAGTGCATATTACACCCGCCAGACCAACTCCTACCTCGCGCTCAACTTCCTGAGCAACGACCGCCAGATGGAGGTCTTCGGATTCGCGGCCTCGCTGGGTACGCGCCTCAAGTGGCCCGACAGCTATTTCGTGCTCTACAACGGATTCAACTGGCAGTCCTACCGGCTGACCAACTGGTATTCCGGATATTTCATCTTCGACGACGGTATCGCCAACAATATCAACTACTCGCTGAGTCTCGTGCGCAACTCCACCGACCAGCAGATATACCCGCGTACCGGCTCCGACTTCTCCTTCTCACTGCAGCTGACCCCGCCGTTCTCCCTGCTGAGGAAGCACGACTACGACAGCGACGGCAACAGGATTGCGGTCAGCAGCTACAAGGACATCAACTACGACAACTGGTCTTCGAAGCAGCGCTACAAGTGGATAGAATATCATAAGTGGAAGCTTTCCGGCGCCACCTACACCAAGCTTGCCGGGGATCTCGTCCTGATGACCAGGGCCCAGTTCGGATATCTCGGCTACTACAACAGGAACTGGGGATACTCTCCGTTCGAGGGCTTCCTGCTCGGAGGCGACGGAATGTCCGGCTACAGCACCTACGGTTCCGAGGTGATCGCGCTCCGAGGTTATGAGAACTACTCCCTCACTCCGTATGAGCCGTCCACCTACAACTCCACCGGCTATGCCTACGCCGGCAACGTGTACGACAAATTCACTGTGGAGCTGCGCTACCCTGTGATCCTCCAGCCTACGTCGACCATCTATGCGCTCGCCTTCCTTGAGGGCGGCAACGCCTGGTCGGACATCAGAAAGTTCAATCCTTTCCAGATCAAACGCAGCGCCGGAGTAGGTGTGCGCATCTTCCTTCCGATGGTGGGTCTGCTCGGAGTCGATTGGGGATACGGATTCGACACCACGGACTCCAGCAAGCGCAGCCAGTTCCATTTTGTGATAGGACAACAATTTTAAAGTATGAATTATATGAAAAAGATTCTTTTGATCGCCAGTGCGGCGTTCGTAGCGATTTCTGCTGCAGCTCAGCCGAAATTCGCCCATGTAAACTTCTCGGAGCTCGTGCAGCTCTGCCCTGAGGCCGATCAGGCCCGCACCACCATGGCCGCTTCAAGCAAGGAGGCGCAGGAGACGTATCAGGCGATGGTTGAGGAGTTCAACACCAAATACTCACAGTACAATTCCAAAGCCTCCACCTGGACCGCCGCCATCCGCGAGAGCAAGGAGAAGGAGCTCACCGAAATCCAGCAGCGCATCCAGGAGTTCGGACAGACCGTCGATGCGGAGCTTCAGCAGCAGCAGCAGACCCTGATGGCCCCTATCTACAAGAAGGCCCAGGACACCGTCAAGGATCTCGCAAAGCAGGGCGGATATGTATATGTGTTCGACATCAATTCTCTTATGTACTACGATGATGCTCAGAGCACCGACCTCACCCCTCTTGCGCGCAAGGCTCTCGGCATAGCCGATGACCGCACTCTGGAGTCTCTCCAGGCGGAGCTTCAGGCTGCCCAGCAGGCACAGCCTGCCAACTAGAATACCACAAGATACTTGGGGCTGGCCGGAAAATCACTTTTGGGTCAGCCCCCTTTGCACTGAAACTATACCAAACCACTCTTGAAATGCAACATAAGATAATTGACGCCAAGGACGTGGTGATCAGATTCGCTGGAGATTCGGGTGACGGGATGCAGCTCACCGGGTCTCTTTTTGCGGATATGTCAGCCATCTACGGCAACGGGCTGTCCACTTTTCCGGACTATCCGGCCGAGATCCGGGCTCCGCACGGCACCGTTTCCGGCGTGTCCGGCTTCCAGATTCACATAGGCTGCTCGAAGGTCGCCACACCGGGGGATTTCTGTGACCTGCTGGTAGCCATGAATCCCGCCGCGCTGAAGACCAACGCCAAGTGGTGCAAACGCCACGCGATGATTCTGGTGGATCAGGACGCCTTTGACCAGGTCGGAATGACCAAGGCCGGATTCACCACCGACGATCCTTTCAAGGAGCTCGGAGTGGAGGACAGGACAATCATCCCGGCCCCGATCTCCACCCTCACGCGCGAGAGTCTGAAAGACAGCGGAATGGACAACAAGGCCGTCCTGAAGTGCAAGAACATGTTCACTCTCGGCATGGCCTGCTTCATCTACAACCGTCCGCTCGACTATATTTTCGCCTATCTTGAGAAAAAGTTCTCCAAGAAACACCCGGAGGTCATAGAGCCGAACAAGAAGGTGCTCAAGGACGGATTCAACTATGCCGCCAACCTCCAGATAATAGCCAACACCTACACCGTGGAGCCGGTCAAGGACCTCGCCAAGGGGACTTATCGCAACATCACCGGCAACCAGGCCGTGGCCTGGGGCCTTCTGGCCGCTTCCGAGAAGTCCGGACTTCCGCTGTTCTGCGGTTCATATCCGATTACGCCGGCCACGGCCATACTCGAAGAGCTGGCGATTCACAAGAGCCTTGGAGCCAAGACCTTGCAGGCCGAGGACGAGATAGCCGGCATCTGTACGGCCATAGGCGCGTCCTTCGCCGGCAATCTGGCCGTGACCACCACTTCGGGCCCGGGACTTTCGCTCAAGTCGGAGGCCATGGGTCTTGCGGTCATGGCCGAGCTGCCGCTGGTGGTCGTGGACGTGCAGAGGGGCGGCCCTTCGACGGGGCTCCCTACCAAGACCGAGCAGTCGGATCTCAACCAGGCCCTCTACGGCCGCAACGGAGAGTGCCCGATGGCGGTGATCGCCGCGCATTCCCCGGCCCACTGCTTTGACGCCGCTTTCAACGCCGCCAAGATAGCCCTCGAACACATGACTCCCGTCATCCTGCTCTCGGAGGGCTTTCTCGGTAACGGTTCGGAACCGTGGAAGATACCGTCGATGAAGGATTATCCCGAAATCCGTCCTCCTTTCGTGCAGGGAATGCTCAAGGAAGGGGAGAAATTCCATCCCTTCGAGCGCGACCCGCAGACTCTCGTCCGCCGTTGGGCGATTCCGGGGCAGAAGGGGCTGGAGCACCGCGTCGGGGGGCTTGAGAAAAATCACGACGGAGTGCTCTCCACCGATCCGGCCAACCACGCGATGATGGTCACCGAGCGTGCGGAGAAGGTGGCAAGGATTGCCCGGGACATCCCGCCTCTGGAGATTCTGCACGGGCCGTCCGAGGGAGAACTGCTCGTCGTGGGCTGGGGCGGCACCTACGGACACATCTGGTCGGCGGTGCACGAGATGGACAATGTCTCATACGCGCACTTCGACTACATCAACCCGCTTCCGTCCAATACGGAGAAAGTGCTCTCTTCGTTTGGGAAGATACTCGTCTGCGAGCTCAACAGCGGGCAGTTCGCGGATTATCTGAGGGCCCGCTTCCCTCACATGGAAATTCATAAGTTCAACAAGATACAGGGCCAGCCGTTCTTGATTGGCGAGCTGGAAGAGGCGATAAAAAAGGAGTTGTAAGACTATGGCTACATTGACTTTCAAGGACTTCAAGAGCGATCAGGAAGTGCGCTGGTGCCCGGGATGCGGCGACCACGCCGTCCTCGCCGCGCTGCAGAGGGCTCTCCCGAAGGTGAGCCAGGCTCTCAACTATGACAAGGAACGCTATGTGGTGGTGTCGGGCATCGGATGCTCGTCCCGTCTTCCTTATTATATGGACACCTACGGCTTCCACAGCATACACGGACGCGCCACGGCCATCTCGACCGGCATCAAGGTCGCCAACCCGTGGCTTACCGTATGGCAGGCCTGCGGTGACGGCGACGCCCTCGCCATCGGCGGCAACCATTTCATCCACGCCATCAGGCGCAACATCGACATCAACATCATCCTCTTCAACAATCAGATCTACGGTCTGACCAAGGGGCAGTACTCCCCGACGTCCAAGTTCGGCGCGATCACCAAGACTTCGCCCTACGGCACCGTGGAGCATCCGTTCAATCCGGGGGCCCTGGTGCTCGGAGCCAAGGGGACGTTCTTCGCGCGCTCCCTGGACGTGGAGCTGAAACTCAACGAGGAAATCATGACGGCGGCCGCCCTGCACGACGGCTGCTCGGTGATGGAGATGCTCACCAACTGTGTGATATTCAACGACGGAGCGCACAAGAGTCTCTCCGACCCGGCGGTGAAGGAGGATCATACGATAGTCCTCAGGCAGGGCGAGCGCATGATTTTCGGAAAGAACCGCGACAAGGGCCTCATCTATGACGGCAGGAAAATCCGCGCCGTGCACATAGGGGAGGGCGGCTTCACCGAAGAGGACATCCTGATTCACGACGCGCACGCCGACAATATCGGCATACACATGGCTCTCGCCGAGATGAAGGGCCCGGACTACCCGGTGGCGCTCGGAGTGATCCGCGACGTGAAGGACATCACCTACGACGACGGTGTCCGCGACCAGGTCAAGGACGTCATGATGAAATCACGGATACACTGTGTAGATGACCTCCTGCACAGCGGTTCAACTTGGGAGGTCGAATAACCACATTTACACTAATCATGAAGACAAAGGACATTATGGCCCGTCTCCAGGCCAAGTACCCCGGGGAGAATGAGTATCTCCAGGCGGTACAGGAAGTTTTGGAATCCATCGAAGATGTCTACAACCGGCATCCTGAATTCGAAAGGGCCAAGATCGTCGAAAGGATGGTCGAGCCCGACAGGATCTTCACCTTCCGTGTCACCTGGGTGGATGACCGGGGGGAGGTGCAGACCAACACGGGATACAGAATCCAGTTCAACAGCGCCATCGGCCCCTACAAGGGCGGACTCCGCTTCCACAGGGCGGTGTCGCCGTCGATGCTCAAGTTCCTCGGTTTCGAACAGACTTTCAAGAACGCTCTCACGACTCTCCCTATGGGCGGAGCCAAGGGCGGTTCCGACTTCGACCCTACCGGCAAGTCCAACGAGGAGATCATGCGTTTCTGCCAGGCTTTCATGCTTGAGCTCTGGAACTGCATCGGCCCCGACCAGGACATCCCTGCCGGCGACGTGGGCGTGGGCGGACGCGAGATAGGCTATCTGTACGGAATGTACAAGAAGCTCGCACGTCAGTACAACACCGGAGTGCTTACCGGCAAGGGGGCCACATGGGGAGGATCCATCCTCCGTCCGGAGGCTACCGGATACGGCGCCCTGTACTTCACGCACTACCTTCTCGAGAAGGCCGGACGGGAGCTGAAAGGCTGCAGGATAGCTGTTTCCGGCTTCGGCAACGTGGCCTGGGGGGCCTGCAAGAAGGCCGTCGAGCTCGGAGCCAAGGTCGTGGCCGTTTCGGGTCCGGACGGGGTTTGCGAGATTCCCGACGGAATCACCTCCGAGATGATAGACTACATGCTCGTCATGCGCGCCTCCAACCGCAATATGGTCGAGGATATGGCCACGAAGTTCCCGGACAAGGCCCGTTTCACCGCAGGCAGGAAGGCATGGAGCGTCAAGTGCGACATCGCCCTGCCTTGCGCATTCCAGAACGAACTTTCGGAAGATGACGCCAAGGAGCTCATCTCAAACGGCACATGGTGCTGCTGCGAGGTTTCCAACATGGGCTGCCAGCCGGGAGCCATCCACTGTTTCCAGAAGCACGGAGTGCTCTTCGCTCCGGGCAAGGCCGTCAATGCGGGCGGCGTGGCCACTTCCGGTCTTGAGATGACCCAGAACGCTTCTCACATCAGCTGGAGCGGCGAAGAGGTGGATGCAAAGCTTCACTACATCATGAAGTCCATCCACGAGGCCTGCGTGAAGTACGGCACGCAGAGCGACGGCAGCATAGACTACGTGAAGGGGGCGAACATCGCCGGCTTCATGAAGGTCGCCACCGCGATGCTGGAGCAGGGAACCATATAAAATGCGATTATTCTCTTAATTATGAACGGTGAAGGGCTTTTCCTTCACCGTTTTTTGTTATATTTGTTTCTTACATCGTAATTTTTGCAAAAATGAAAGTTAAGAGACTTGTCGTCAGTGTGTTGCTGTCGCTGAGCTGCGTAGGGGCCTTGGCCGATGAAGGGATGTGGATGGTGAACGCCATCTCCGAGGCTCTCGCGAGGAAGATGCAGGAGGGAGGGCTTCAGATGAAGGCCGGAGAAATTTACAATGCCGACGAAGTGTCGCTCAAGGATGCGATAGTCTCTCTTGACTTCGGCTGCACCGGAAGCATGATTTCGGGCAGGGGGCTGCTCATCACCAACCACCACTGCGCCTACAGCGACGTGCACCGTCTCAGCACCGCGCAGCACAACTATCTTGAGGAGGGGTTTTTTGCCGACGTGATGTCGGAGGAGATTCCGATTCCGGGCAAGAGGGCCTGGTTCCTGAGGAAGGTGCTGGACGTGACGGACGAAGTCAACGCCCTGATTGAAGAAGAGAAGGCTGCCGGAAGGCCCTACGGGATGAGGCGCATCAGCAGTCAGGTGGAGCGCAAGTATCACACGGCCAGCGGCTACCAGGCTTCTCTCAGCTCGATGTGGGCCGGTTCAAGATATTATCTGGCTCTGTATGAGGTGTATTCCGACGTGCGTCTCGTGGCGGCCCCGCCGGTGAGCATCGCCGCTTTCGGCGGAGACGTGGACAACTGGGAGTGGCCGCAGCAGAAGTGCGACTTCGCCATGTACCGCATCTATTCTTCCCCGGACGGGAAGCCGGCTCCGTATTCGGAGATCAATGTCCCGATGCGCCCGGAGCGTTATCTTTCCATCAGCACGGAAGGGCTGAAACCGGGGGACTTCGCGATGATACTCGGTTACCCGGGCTCGACCTCCCGCTACTCCTCTTCCGCCAGGGTGAACCACCTCCTTTCCGTCTCCCTGCCTATTACGAACAAAGTCAGGGCCGACCAGATGGCCATAATCAAGAAATGGATGGACGCCGACCCCGAGGTGCGGCTGAAATACGCCGACCGCTACTTCTCCCTGAGCAACGTTCAGGAGAACAACGAGGGTCTGGAGCAGTGCTGCCGCCGCTTCGAGGTCGTAAGGGAGAAAAAGGCTCTTGAGCGCAGTCTTGACAGGCAGGGCAAGTCTCTTGCCAAAGAACTTCAGAAGAAATACAAGGCCGTGAGCGAAGCGGAGAAGAACCGGATATGGTACAGGGAGACCATGATCCGCGGCACCCGGCTCGCCCTTATCGCCACCCGGCTCAAGAACAGGTCCGGAAGGGACGAAGCCGCAGAATACGCCACCCTCGACATGCGGGTGGAGAAGGAACTTTTCCGCTACTGCGTGCAGAGCTACTACGAGAATGTCGACAAGCACCTCTGGGGAGCGTTCCAGAAGGAGGCCTTCGAGCGCTTCGGCAAGGACTGGGACGCTCTCTCGGAATGGCTCTGGACGGACTCTCAGATGACCCGGGACGACCGCATCTACAAGTTCTTCACCGACGTCAACATCACGGATTTCAATAAGGACGTCGATGCTGCCGAAGGCGGGCGGAGCATCAATACGGTGGAGCGCGAATACACGGCGGCCCTCTACCGTTTCCGCGAAGAGAACGGCATCGCGCAGTATCCCGACGCCAACTCCACGATGCGCCTGACCTACGGCAAGGTGCGCAGTTTTGTCCGCGACGGGGCCACTCTTCCGTATCAGACTTTCTCCGATGAAATCCTCTCCAAGGAAAGCGACAGCTACGACTTCCATCTCCTTCCGGAGTGGAGACGGATGCTCCGCAAGGCCGCTGACTCCGGGGAGAAGCTGCCGGTGAACTTCCTCACCGACAATGACATCACGGGAGGCAACTCCGGTTCGCCGGTGCTCAACGCCAGGGGCGAGCTGGTGGGGCTCGCGTTCGACGGCAACAAGGAATCCCTTGCCGGGGACGTCAGCTGGACGGACGGATTCAACAGGTGCGTCAACGTGGACATACGCTTCGTGCTGTGGACCTTGAAAAACTACGCCGGAGCATACAATATTCTCAGGGAAATCAATCAATGCGATTCGTGTGAAATGGAAAATCCGCTTCTTAGCAAATCTCCGCTCCCGTACGGAGCGCCGCAGTTCGACAAAATAAAGACGGAACACTACCTGCCCGCATTCAAGGAGGGGATAAGCCGGGCCAAGGCGGAAATCGATGCCATCACTTCCAATCCGGCCGAGCCCGACTTCGCCAACACGGTGGAGGCCCTCGAGTTCGCGGGGCGGACGCTCACCGGCGTTTCGGCCATATTCTACAACCTGCTCGAAGCCGACAGCAACCCTCAGATGCAGGAGATAGCCGAGGAAATCTCCCCGATGATGACTGAATATTCGATGTACGTGGCCCTCAACCCTGTCCTTTTCAGCCGCATCAAGGCCGTGTGGGACAAGCGCGGGAGTCTGGGTCTCGAAAAAGACCAATACAAACTCCTTGAGGACACCTACAAAGGCTTCGTCCGCGGAGGGGCGCTGCTCTCCGATGAGGACAAGAAGACCTACAGCTCCTACGAGGAGCAGCTCTCCCTGCTCCAGCTTCAGTTCAGCAAGAACCTGCTCGCCTCCACCAACGCTTTCTGCCTCAACCTCACCGATGAGGCGGATCTGGAGGGCCTGCCGCAGTATGTGCGCGACATGGGAGCCGCCGCGGCGGCGGACAGGGGACAGAAGGGGTGGACTTTCGACCTTTCATACCCGAGCTATTCTCCTTTCATGCAGTACAGCTCCCGCAGCGACCTGCGCAGGAAGCTCTACATGGCCTACAACTCCAGGGCCTTCGGGGGCGAATACGACAACTCCGAAATCTGCCGCCGGATAGCGGATCTGCGTCTCAAGATAGCCAACATCCTCGGCTACAAGACCTACGCGGACTTCGCCCTCGAGGACAAGATGGCAAAGAACATAGGCAACGTAAATGCCCTTATGGACGCTCTTCTGACCCCGTCCCTGCCCGCCGCCCGCGAGGAGGTCGCACAGGTTCTCGCCTACGCCCGCAAGAACGGCTACAGGGAGCGCGAGCTCAAGGCCTGGGACTTCAGCTACTGGTCGGAGAAATACAAGGCCGCCGAATACTCCATCAGCGACGAGGCGCTCAAACCCTATTTCCGCCTCGAAAACTGCATCGACGCCGTGTTCGGTCTCGCCACCAGGCTCTACGGCCTGCGTTTCACCGAAAGGCCGGACATCCCGGGATACCACAAGGACGTGAAGGTCTATGAGGTGAGCGATTCCGCCGGCAGGCACCTCTCCCTCTTCTATGCGGACTTCTTCCCGCGTGCGAGCAAGCGTGGCGGAGCCTGGATGACCTCCTTCCGGGAGCAGAGCATCCGGGACGGACGCGAATACAGGCCTTTCGTCAGCATCGTCACCAACTTCAGCAAGCCGACTTCCGACAGCCCGTCGCTTCTCACCCATTATGAGCTCACGACTTTCCTGCACGAGTTCGGGCACGCGCTTCACGGCATGCTCGCCGAAGGGCGCTATCCGTCGCTCACCGGTACGAACGTAGCCCGCGATTTCGTGGAGCTCCCGTCCCAGATAATGGAGAACTGGGGCTATGAGCCGCAGTACCTCAAGTCTTTCGCCAAGGATTACAGGACAGGGGAGGAGATTCCGGACGAGCTGATAGAAAAGCTCGCAGCGTCCAAGAACTATCTCGCGGCATACCTCCAGGTGCGCCAGCTTCAGTTCGGCCTGCTCGACATGGCCTGGCACAATATCTCAGAGCCGGTGAGCAAGAGCACCATAGAGGTCGAGAAGGCCGCCCTCTCTGCGGCTCTGACGCTTCCAAGAGTTGAGGGTACCTGCACCTCCACTTCGTTCAGCCACATATTCTCCGGCGGTTACTCCGCAGGATACTACTCCTACAAGTGGGCCGAGGTCCTTGAGGCCGACGCCTACTCTCTCTTCGAGGAGAAGGGCATATTCAGCCGCGAAGCGGCGGACGCCTTCCGCACCAACATCCTCAGCAGGGGCGGCAGCGAGGACGAGGCGGTGCTCTACCGCAACTTCCGGGGGCATGACCCGCAGCCGGAAGCCCTGCTCAGAAAACTCGGTATAACAAAATACTAAAGCCTATGTCAAAGAAGAAATCCACAATCTGCTCCAATTGGCAGAAATACGCTCTCCAGTGGGGAGTGCTCGCGCTGATGCTGTTTATCTTCAGCGGGCTTGGAGCTAAACTGCTGGGCCTGGAAACTCCCGATCCGGAGAAATATTGTCCTTTCGGAGGGCTTCAGGCTCTGACCACGTTCATCGTCGGAGGCTCCCTTCCGTGCTCGATGACCACTATGCAGATCATGATGGGCGTGGCCCTTGCAGCGGCGGTGATATTCTTCGGCAAGCTTTTCTGCGGCTACCTCTGCCCGATAGGTTCGGTGGAGGACCTGCTCAAGAAGCTGCGCGAGTCCATGGGCTTCAAGGCCGTCGTCATCAGACAGGGAGGCATCGCCGACAAGGCTCTTCGCATCGTCAAATACGCGCTGCTCTTCTGGATAGTGTACATGACGGTGAGCAGCAGCGAGCTTTTCTGCAAGAATCTGGATCCTTATTACGCCGTGGCCACCGGATTCAAGGGGGAGATAAGCCTCTGGATGTCGCTCGTGAGCATAGCTCTCGTGCTGCTGCTCGGCATAGTGATAGACCGCTTCTGGTGCAGATACGTCTGCCCGCTCGGAGCCGCGTCCAACGTTTTCAAGTTCTGGGCGCCGCTCCTTATTCTCTCCCTTCTGTGCCTCGCTCTCAATCTGCTCGGAGTGCATCTGGCGTGGATATGGTATCTGGGGGCCTTTTGCCTTGGAGGCTATCTGCTTGAAGTGTTCTGCGGCGGGCCGAAGCTGCATCCGGTCGTCGTCACCATCAATCAGGCCCGTTGCACCCATCGCTGTCATTCCTGCCAGAAGAGCTGTCCGTACGGAATCGGCGTATATTCATACACCGGCGGACGGGTTAATTCGGTTGACTGCACCCTCTGCGGCGAGTGTGTGGCCGCCTGTCCGACGGGGGCCGTCTCCATCGGACTGCGTCCGGGAGAAAGGGAGAAGACCGGCAGGGTCATGCGTTTCTTCCCGGCCGTAGCGACGGTTCTGCTCGTCGTCGCGGCCTACTTCGTCGGAGGACGCTTCGAGCTGCCTACCATCAACGAGACCTGGGGTACGGGCGAGGGGATGAACCTTGAGACCGTGACCATAGAGAACCTCCGTTCCGTGAAGTGCTACGGCAGCTCCATGGCCTTCAAGGCCCGTATGGAAAAGGTGCGCGGCGTGCACGGGGTCAAGACCTACGTGGGCAGCCACACCGTGGTGATAGCCTACGACCCGGGCGTGACCTCCGCCGAGAAAGTGCAGCAGGAGGTTTTCGTGCCGTCCCATTTCCGCGTGCTGAGTCCCGACCCGAAGGAATATCCGCAGATAAAGCAGGTCACCATACGCACCGAGCACATGTCCGACAAGCTCGATCTCAACTATCTCGGACTCCAGCTGCGCCTGACGGGCAAGAAGATATTCGGCCTCGATTCCGAATACGACTGCCCTCTGATCGTCCACGTCTATATGGCTCCGGAAGAGCAGGCCGACGAGGAGTGGTTCCGACAGGTGGTGGAGAAGAAGAGCCTCGACATGCCGGTTCACGGCGGCGGAGTGAAGACCACTCCGGTGGATTTCGAGTTCGTGAGGATGGAAAAGGGCGAGACTCTTCTGCCTGTTGCGGAATATCTTGAGATGATGTTCGATCCGTTCACGGCCGAATACGCCGGCAGATACCCCGACGGCGACAGTACCGTAGTCCGCAAAAGAGCGGAAGTTTACAGGGATGCGGAGCAGTTCATATACGAAATCGCCGATCAGAATTACGAGAAGCCGATACTCAAGAGGGCCCTGCCTTACTTGAGCAACCACCTCTCCAAAGAGGAGGGCGTGATAGGTACCTATCTGAGACTCAATGACTCGCTTGTCCCGAGCATACAGATCCGCTTCGCCGCTCCGATGACTTCCGACAGGCTCTGGGAGCTTATGACCATGGACACCTGGACCATTACCTATTCTCAAGACGATGTCCGCGAGGAGGGGGCCCGCATCAAGTTCGGCTCTCAGGGACGGGTGCTGCCGTATAAACCCCAATAAATGATGAGGGGGATAAATCATATCGTTGAGGTTCTGCTCGCGACAATGCTTTGCGGGGTGGGGGACTTGTGCGCCCAGTCCGCGCAGTTCAGCGTCAGCGGGAGGATTGTCGATGAAGCGGACGGCGGACCCCTTGCCGGGGCCGTGGTCAACATAGACGAGCTCTGGGCGATAAGCGATGAGAACGGAGTGTTCAGCATCACAAGGGTCCCCCTTGGGAAGTATGAACTCAAGGCCTCGCTGCTCGGATATGTCGACGTGGCCGTCCCTCTTGAAGTCAGGGGGGATGTCTCCGCCTTGAGCGTGAAGATGCAGCTCAGCACTCTTGCCCTGAAGGAGGTGGTGGTCACGGCGCAGCGTCCCAAGGAAGGGACGGGGACGTCGCACAATATCGGGAGGGACGCTCTCAATCACTTGCAGCTCAGCAGTATGACCGATATGACGGCCCTGCTCCCCGGAGGGAAGACTTCCAATCCGGACCTGACCGCGTCGAACTCCTTCTCCATCCGTTCGGGCGGAGTGTCCGACGGCAATGCCGCCTTCTCGACCGCGGTCGAGGTCGACGGGGTGCGGGTGGGCAACAATGCCGCCTTCTCGGGGATGTCCGGGGTGGACACGCGAAGCATAGCGGTGGACAACGTGGAGTCGGTGGAAGTCGTCTCCGGAGTCCCGTCTGCGGAATACGGCGACCTCGGCACCGGGATGGTGAAGATACGCACCAAGCGGGGGAGAACACCGCTGAGCATCAGTTTCTCTGTCAATCCGCGCACCCGTCAGACTTCCCTCTCCAAGGGAATCGGCCTGCCCGGGGATGCCGGGGTGCTGAACCTGAGCGCCGAGTGGGCCAATGCCACCAAGAAACTCACGTCCCCCTATGAGTCATATACCCGGCGCGGCCTGGGACTTACTTACTCCAACACTTTCCTCAAGACTCTGCGCTTCGAGGCCGGAATCAACGGCAACCTCGGAGGGATGAACAGCACCGATGACCCTGACGCGTTCGTCGGGGAATATTCCAAGCTGAGGGACAACTCCCTGCGGGCCAGCAGCTCCCTTGTCTGGCTGCTCAATCGCAGCTGGATCACCAACCTGAGCGCGGAAGCCTCCCTCAGCTACTCCGACAATCTTTCGCATATCCACAAATACAACTCCGCCGCATCGCAGCTGCCTGCGGTGCATTCGGAGACTGAGGGCTACAGCAATGCCGACCTCCTCCCTGCGGGGAAGTATTTTTCCGACCAGATGACCGACTCGCGCGAGCTGGACTACGGCGCGTCAGTGAAATATTCCTGGATACGCCGCAGCGGGGACTGGAAGAGCTCCCTCAAGGCGGGCTTGCAGTGGAAAGCCAGCGGCAATGTGGGCGAGGGTGAATATTATCTGGATCCCGCCCTCGCCGCAGACGGCTACAGACCGCGTCCTTACCGGGATTACCCGTTTATGCACACCGTCTCCCCGTATGTCGAGGAGGATCTCACCCTGCCGTTCGGAGTCCGGCTGACCGCCGGGCTGCGTATGGACAACGTTTTCGTGAAGGGAGCACTCTATGACAATGTCCGCTCCTTCTCCCCGAGGTTCAACGCTAAGTGGCAGATTTCCCCTAAGCTCTCCCTGCGGGGTGGCTGGGGCGTTGCCGAGAAGCTCCCCTCCTTCTATATCCTCTACCCGAAGCAGGAGTACCGTGACATCCTCGTTGACAGCGGCTACGACCGTGACGGGCAGCTCTACTATCGCTATTATACCAAGCCTTACACTATCGAATACAATCCGGATCTGAGGTGGCAGCGCAACGAGAACGCCGAGATTGGCCTCGACGCGGAGCTTTTCGGGGTGGGGCTCTCCTTGGTGGGATTCAGCAACATCACGCGCAACCCGTACAAGTTCTCCAACAGCTATTCCGTGGTTGAACTCGAACGGGGCGGAATCACCGACCGCACATTCGTCTCCGCCCGGCGGCAGGACAACGGCGCTCCGATATATCGCTCCGGAGTCGAGCTGACGGCGGATTTTCCCCAGATCAGGCCGCTGCGCACTTCGCTCCGGCTCGACGCCTCCTACAACCGGTCCCGGACCGACGACGACGGGCTGTACTATTACTACAACACCGGCTGGTCACACACTTCCATCGCCGGACGCTCATATCAGTATGTGGGGGTCTATGCCAACGGCGGCAACTCCAATATGGTCGTGCGCGGCAAGCGCAGCCGCTCGCTGGATGCCAACCTTACTGCGATAAGCCATATCCCTCAGGCGCGGCTCGTCATCACCTGCCGTCTGGAAGTTTCTTTCTTCTCCCGTTCGCAGAACATTCCGGCGGGGGATGAAGACGTACTTTATCCTGTGGCTTATCTGGATGTGGAGGACGACACTCCCCTGCTGCATCCTTTCACGGAGGCGGACAGAGTCGACCCGAAGTTTCGCGACCTGCTGCTCAAGCCTTCCAACGACCATGTCTTCTCTCTTGACGGCTATGGCACCTACGCCTCGGCCAACCTCAGCGTGACCAAGGAGATAGGCGACAAGCTGAGTCTCTCGTTCTTCGCCAACAACTTCACCAATTCGCGGCCTTACGTGGTGTCCCTCGCCACCGGAGTGGGGGCCATCTTCACGCCGGCCTTCTATTACGGACTGACTTGCAGGATCAAGATATGAGAAAGATATTTATACTGCTTATGGCACTGGCCCTTCTCGGGACTGCTTCCTGTCTCAATCTGGACGAGCCCAATCCGTACTCCGATGATTTGCAGGAGCTCAGCGTCAGTCTCCTGATGCCGGAAGGCTATGCGGAGACCGACCTTTCCGGGGTCGCCGTGAGCCTGGGCGACGTCAACAGCGGCGCTATTTACGAGGCCCTGTGCGACGCCTCCGGCACCGCCCGCTTCAGACTTCCGAGCGGCCTTTACAGGGCGAGCGTGGGGTCTCTTATCAACGAGGAGCGCTTCAACGCCTCCAGGGGCGGGATCATCCTCGCAGGCTCGTCGCTTTCCGTGGAGCTGCAGCTCAAGAAAAGCCGCTCCGGAGACATACTCATCAAGGAAATCTATTGCGGCGGCTGCATGAAGCTCCCCGAGGAGGGGACTTACCAGTCTGACAGTTATCTGATCCTGCACAACAACACCGACCATACGGTCTGGCTGGACAGCCTGTGCCTGGGCACCCTCGACCCGTACAATTCCAACTCCGCCGCCGTCTGGGACGAGGACATCGACTTCAGCCCGGTGATCCAGGCTGTGTGGCAGTTCCCCGGCGACGGGAAGAGCTTCCCTCTGGAAAAGGGGGAGGATGCGGTGGTGGCGATTTTCGGAGCCATCGACCATACGGAGCATTATCCTCTGTCGGTCAATCTCAACCGGGAGGACGTCTTCACCCTCTACAGCCCGACATATTTCCCCAACACGACCTATCACCCGGCCCCGGGCGACAAGGTGAGCCGCGAGCGCTTCCTCAATGTGGTGATAAAGACAGGACAGTCCAACGCCTACACCTTCTCGATAAATTCTCCGGCGGTGGTGATATTCCGCTCGCAGGGGCAGACCGTGCAGGAGTTCGTCGCCGGGAGCGACAATGTCATCTACAAGCCGGGAAGCTCCAAGGACAGGGTGGTCTGCGTGCCGAACGACTGGGTCATCGACGGGGTCGAGGTCTTCAACGGGCAGTCTTCCTCCAACAGGAAGCGGATGAACGCGGCGATAGACGCATCGTATGTCACTCTTTCCAACGTCCACGAGGGCCGCACGCTGATGCGCCGTGTAAACGAAAGCAGGTCACAGCAGCTCGGATATGAGCTTCTTATAGACACCAACAATAGCGGATATGATTTCTATGAACGTGAAACTCAGTCTCTTAAGGATTAGCCGTCGGCTGCTTCCGGCAGCGGCGCTCTGCCTCTGTGTCGCGTTCAGCGCTTCGGGGCAGGGAATGCAGCGCTATGAGAGGCTGCTCGGGCGCAACCTCTGGAACGGCGGCAATAATGCGGCGGGCCTGAGGGCCGACAGCCTGAGCTTCTCGGCTGCCGAGGCCGTCGGACTCTACCGCGCCGGAGATTTCCGCAGTCCGGACGAGGCCGCTTCCGAGTGGAGCGCCGCCCTGGAGGCGAAGACCGTGACCCATCTTGAGAAGTTTTCCATGCGCGGAGCCTTCGGCTTCGAGGACAGGGAGGCCTATGATGCGTGCGGCTCCATGTTCATCGATGCCGGGCGTTTCCCGGTGGATGTCGTGGAGTTCACCCCGGGCCGGGAGTCTCATCAGACTTATACGATGTACGGCGGAGTCGCGGTGGATCTCATGCCGGGTTGGAGAATAGGGGCGGCGCTGGACTTCCGCTCGCGCAACGCGGCGAAGCGCAAGGATCTGCGCTATACGGACTATGCGCTTGACTTCAAGCTGCGTCCGTCTGTGATGTACTTTTCGGGGGACTTTGCGGCGGGGCTCTCGCTGATATATGACCGCAGCACTCAGACCGTCAACGCGGAGCAGATAGGCTCCGCGACGACTGCCCCGACGGCCTTCTTCGACGAGGGGCTCTGCATCGGGACTCTGCAGGCGTGGACGGGGAGCGGTACCCGGCTCAGCGAGCCGGGTGTGAGCGGTCTGCCCGTGGTGCAGACCGCTCTCGGGGCTGCAGCGCAGCTGCAGCCGTGCCGCTCTGTGTACGCCGAGGCCGCTGTCCGTTATCTTCGCGGCAGGGTGGGCGAGAGGCAGACCGTCTGGTACCGCTACGAGGGGCCTCGCGCGGACTTGAACCTCGCTCTGCGTCGGGGCCGCCACACTCTGCGCGCCCTTGCCGCTCTGGAGCTGCTCTCCAACCGCGAAAGCGTCCTTGACAAGGTCGTCGAGGGCGGAATCACCATCACCCGCGAATACGGCAGCAACGCCATCCTGCGCCGCAGCTCTCTGGACTCCGGAGTGGAGTACGAATATCTTTCGAATCTGCTGGAGCTTCGCGCAGCCCTCGCCTCGCAGTCTCGCAGGAGCCTCGCCACTCCGACCTACCCCTATGTCTATACGCAGGATCTGCGCAGATTCTCCGCGTCGGCGGAGGCGCTCGTGCATATCGGAGCGTTCGATGCCGGTGCGCGGCTCTCCTACCTTCAGGGCTGCGTTTCCGACGGTGAGCGCATCGCCGGGGGCTTCTCGGGGGATGCGTCCGAGAGCGTGTCCGCTCCGTACCGCTTCGCGGAGCGCTACGAAGCCCTCTGCGAGTTTGCGACCGCCCCGCGCGCCGGCGGCGGGCTTTCCCTTCGCTGGAACTTCTTCCGGGGGCTCTATGCGGAGGCTTTCGGAAACTGCACCAAGGCGTTTTCGCTCGACTGTATATCCGGGTCTCTGCGCTGGAGCGCCGGACTTAAGACAGGGTATAATTTTTGAATGCAATGATTTAGAAGCTATTTTGAAATTTTCTTAAAAACAATTCAATATGAAAAAAACCGTACTTTTCGGATTCGTGCTGCTCTCAGTTCTGGCAGCCGTATCCTGCAAGAAAGAGGATAAGCCTCTCACTTCCATCACCTATCAGGGAGAAACCTACGCCGTGGCCCAGCTTGCCGACGGCAAGTACTGGATGACCGAGAACCTCCGCTACGTTCCGGAGGGGGTCACCGTTTCGGACAATGTCGAGAATCTCACCGGAGTCTATTATCCTGTCACCACCGACGGCACCAACCTGTCTTTCGACAAGAGCGCCGTGGACAAGGCCGGCTATCTCTACTCCGCCGATGTGGCTTTCGGAAAGGCCGTGACCGAGGACAACTTCGACTCTTTCGCCAAGACCCGGGGCATCTGCCCGGAAGGCTGGCACATCCCTGATTTCGACGACTGGTTCGGCCTTATAGGCCACACTTCCAACAGCAAGGAAATACCTGACAACGCCGAGGCTCCTTACTATGATGAGGCCCTCAAGTACGGCTCCATCGCGAAGGCCGCTGCGGACGGATTCACTTTCCCTGTGACGGGCGGTGTCACGGTCGCAAACATCGCTGCGGTGAAGGGCACTTTGCTCGGCCACGTAGGTACGGCTCCGAACAAGACTATGAACACCGAGTATGTCCTCGGCTCATCCGCCTACAAGAAGATTGAGGATAAGAGCGGCAATGTAACCAATTTCCAGTACTACTCCCTGATGACCAACAGGAACAACGGCACCCTCAACGTGGCCTACTCCGGCTACCGCTTCGGCTGCGCCGTCCGCTGCGTCAAGGACTAAATTTTATAATAACACACCGATGTCAAACAGCAAATTTTCACTAAAGTATTGTGTCCTTCTGCCCATAGTGCTGATTGTCACAATCCTGCTCTGGGCCCTTCCTGTCAGCGCCTTCGGGATTGAGGGTCTGACGGTCGTCCAGCAGAGGATGATCGCCATCTTCGTCTTCGCCGCGCTTATGTGGATGTTCGAGATTATTCCGAACTGGACCACGTCCCTCATCGTCATCGTGGTGATGCTCCTGACGGTGTCCAACAAGGGCATAAAGATTTTCTGCGACCCTTCTGCCGGAACCTTGGTGGATTACAAGAGCATAATGGCTTCGTTCGCCGACCCTGTGGTGATGCTTTTCATGGGCGGTTTCGTGCTCGCCATCGTGGCTTCCAAGTACGGCATGGACGCGACCATAGCCAAGTTCCTGCTCGGACTCTTCGGCAAGAAGCCTAAGGCCGTGCTGCTCGGCTTCCTCATCGTGATCAGCGTGTTCTCCATGTTCATGAGCAACACCGCCACCGCCGCGATGATGCTCGCCTTCCTCGCCCCGGTGCTCAAGTCCCTCCCTGACGGAGAGACCGGCAAGGTGGGCCTCGCGCTCTCGATTCCTATCGCCGCCAACCTCGGAGGCATCGGAACCCCTATCGGAACCCCTCCTAACGCCATCGCGCTCGGAGCCCTCGAGAACGCAGGCTACAGCATCAGCTTCGTCGCCTGGATGGTGAGGATGATTCCTTACGTGCTTGTGATGATTCTGCTCGCCTGGTTCCTGCTTCAGATGTTCTTCCCGTTCAAGTCCGACAAGATCGAGCTCAAGATCGAGGCCAAGGCGCAGAAGAAGGACTGGAGGACCTATGTGGCCTGGATTACCTTCTTCCTGACCATCATTCTCTGGGTTACTGAGTCCGCCACCGGCATCAACTCCAACATCGTGGCCCTCATCCCGCTCGCGGTCTATACCGCCACCGGCGTGTTCTCCAAGGAGGAAATCAAGGAAATCAACTGGAGCGTGCTCTGGCTCGTAGCCGGAGGTTTCGCCCTCGGAACCGGACTCAACAAGACGGGTCTTGCCGCGACCCTTATCAACGCGATTCCTTTCAGCACGATGGATGTCATAGTCGTGATGATCGTCGCGGGCCTGATCTGCTACTTCCTCTCCAACTTCATCAGCAACTCCGCGACTGCGGCCCTGCTCGTGCCTATCCTCGTGGTGGTGGGTTCCGCCATGGCGGATCCTTCCGCCGCCAACAACGCGCAGTTCATCCGGCTCGGAGGAATGTATGCGATGATACCTTTCATCGCGATGTGCGCTTCACTCGCGATGCTCTTCCCGATTTCAACTCCGCCTAACGCGATTGCGGCCTCCACGGGACTCGTGCAGACCAAGGATATGGCCAAGGTGGGCATCATCATCGGTGTCGTGGGATTCGTCCTCGGCTACCTGCTGCTCACCGTCCTCTTCCCTTTCGCTCAGGCTTAATCTGAAAATATGGATATCAAAAGAATACTTTTGACATCACTTCTCACTCTGGGTGCCGCCTCCGCCTTCGCGCAGGGCGGCGCTCAGTTGAAGTGGTATGGCTTCGTGAGGAACTACTTCGCCTACGACAGCCGTGAGAACGTGGCGGGTACGGAGGATTTCTTCACCTATCTGCCCAAGGATGAAAAGATTGTCGGCGGGGAGGACCTCAACGAGCTCGGCTCTTTCCGTTTCTCCGCCCTCACCTCGCGTCTCGGGGTGGATGTCAGCGGCTACGAGGTCGAAGGCTGGAAGGCCGGGGCCAGGATAGAGGCCGACTTCTATGCCGGAGTGTCCGGGGTCAGCGGAACGGCTCTTCTCCGTATGCGTCAGGCCTACCTCACCATGGAGAAGGACGGCGTCAATCTCAAGATCGGTCAGGCCTGGCACCCTATGGCCGCCGACATGCCGGACGTGATTTCCCTCAATGCCGGCTCTCCGTTCAATCCCTTCAACCGCTCTCCGCTCGTTCTCGTGGATTACGGCCTCGGAGGCGGGCTCAGCCTCAGCGCCGCGGCCATCTGGCAGATGCAGTACAATTCCGCCGGGCCGGAGGGTCAGCTTGCCAACTACATCAAGTACGGCTGCACTCCGGAGCTTTATCTCGCCCTCAACTACAAGGCCGGGGGATTCCTTGCCCGTGCGGGAGCGGATCTGCTCTCCATCAAGCCGCGCCGCTTCGATGAGGCCGGAGTGAAGAAGGTCAGCGACCGCATCACCACCCTTTCCCCGTATCTCTACCTGCAATACTCCGAGGGGAGCCTGATGCTGCGTGCCAAGAGCACTTTCGCGCAGGCCGGGGAGCACCTCAATCTCAACGGAGGTTACGGCGTGTCGGCCATCAATCCCGACGGCAGCCGGGAGTACACCCCTACGCGCAATTCCTCTTCTTGGCTGAGCGTGCGTTACGGAAAGAAGCTCCAGGGCGTGCTTTTCGCCGGCTATGTCAAGAATTTCGGCACCTCGGAAGAGCTTGCCGACGCTTCTCTGCTGTATTTCAGCAAGAACAGCTTCTCCAATCTCAACAGTCTCTGGAGGCTGACCCCTACCGTGATCTACAATCTCGGCAAGATTCAGTTCGCCCTCGAATATGAGCTCACTCTCGCCCGCTACGGCAAGTTCGGCTCCTCCGATCTCAAGGCCCTCGCCACACAGGATCTGCACTCCGTCACCAACCACCGCCTCCAGGCGATGGTGAAGTACAGCTTTTAATTCACTATATTTGCGCCATCTATGGCACTATTGTTAGTTTTTCTTCTGAGTGCGATGGGCATCTCGTTCATGTGCTCCGTACTTGAAGCTGTCCTGATGTCCACCCCCATATCCTATATCACGATGCGGGAGGAGGAGGGCTATAAGCCTGCTGTCAAATTCAAGAAGTTCAAGCAGGAGAGTTCCCGCCCCATCGCGGCGATTCTCTCCCTCAACACGATAGCCAACACCATCGGCGCAGCCGGGGTGGGGGCCCAGGCCACCGCCGTGTTCGGCTCGCAGTGGTTCGGGCTTGTCAGCACCATCACCACGGTGCTGATACTCGTCTTCTCCGAGATTATCCCCAAGACGATAGGCACGTCATATTGGAAATCCCTCATGGGCGTGGCCACGGCTGCGATATCCGTGCTGATAGTGATAATGTATCCGCTCGTGATTCTGGTCGAGGGGCTTTCGAAGCTCATCACCCCCAAGTCGGGCGAGGCCGTGGTCTCCCGCGAGGAGGTGAGCGCGATGGCCAATGTCGCAGAGGAGGAGGGGGACCTCGAAGAGGACGAGAACGCCATCATCCAGAACCTCATCAATATGGACGAGGTGACGGCCTCGGACGCGATGACCCCGCGTGTGGTGGCCGCCATCGCTCCGGAGTCGATGACCTTGCGCTCTTTCTACAAGGACAAACGCTACCTCCATCACAGCCGCATCCCGGTCTATGCCGACAATGACGAATATATAACGGGTTACATCCTGCGGATGGACGCGCTCCAGCTTCTGGCCGACGACAAGTTCGACCGCACTCTGGGCAGCATACGGAGGGACATAGCCTCTTTCGCCGAAGATACTCCTCTTGACAGAATCTGGGATGAAATGCTCGGCAAGGATGAGCAGATAGCCGTGATAATCAACGAGTACGGCAGTTTCCAGGGTATCCTCACCATGGAAGACGTCATCGAGACCCTGCTCGGCAGCGAGATTGTCGATGAGAAGGACACTGTCCGCGACATGCAGCAGTTCGCCCGCGACAAGTGGAAGAAAATCCACCCGGAATAGACCAAAACGCCGTTTTTGCCCCTTTCGACCGGCTCGTCTCTTACAAAGAGACG